>NZ_JASSVN010000012.1:0-135048 GCF_030540945.1 Marinobacter sp. SS8-8
AAGGAAATCATGCGCCCAAACGGCATCTGTCGTTATGTGTCCTTTTACACGGAATCCTCCCTATGGATTCAAGGGCTTCCAGGGTGAACGGAACATAATGGGATTGGGAACATAACCCCGACAATTTAAAATCGGGTGTTACCAAGGCTCACCGGTACGAGCCGGACCTCAATCCAACCTATCAGGACATGGCCGCCCATTATGGGGTCGCCATTGTTCCTACCCGCGCCCGTAAGCCCCGCGACAAGGCCAAGGTGGAGGGTGGTGTATTGATCGTTGAGCGCTGGATCCTGGCGGCCTTGCGCCATCACCAGCACTTCTCCCTGGGGCAACTCAACGCCACCATCCGTGAGCTGTTGGAGAAGCTCAACAGCCGCCCCTTCCGCAAGTTACCCGGCTGCCGGCGCGACCACTTCGAACAGTTGGATAAACCGGTTTTACAGCCATTGCCGGCAGAGCCGTATGTCTACGCCGAGTGGAAGAAGGCCCGGGTCCACATCGACTACCACGTCGCCATCGACAGGCATTACTACTCGGTGCCCTACACCCTGATCAAGAAAGAGGTGGAGGTTCGCATCACTCACAACACCATCGAATGCTTTTACCGGGGCAACCGGATCGCCAGCCACCGGCGCTCCGACCAGAAGGGACGGCACACCACCATCGCCGCGCACATGCCCGAATCCCATCGCCAGGCGGGCGAGTGGTCGCCGGAAAGGCTGATCGGCTGGGCCGCCAAGACCGGACCGGCGACGGAGAAGCTTATCCGCACCGCACTGGGTGCCCGCAAACACCCACAGCAGGCGTACCGCTCCTGTCTGGGCATTCTCCGGTTGGGGCAGAGCTACGGCGAGTCGCGGCTGGAAGCCGCCTGCCAACGCGCCCTGATGCTGGGCAGTTGCCGGTACAAGAGCATTGAATCCATCCTCAAACACCGTCTGGATCAGCAGCCTCTGGAAGAGCAACAGGAACTGGCTTTACCGGACACTCACGACAACATCCGTGGCCCCGCCTACTACCACTGAAGGAACCTGACATGTTGAAACATCCCACACTGGATAAACTCCACGCCCTCAAACTGGCCGGCATGGCCGCCGCCCTGGCGGATCAGTCGACCATCCCCGACATCACCGATCTGAGCTTCGAGGAACGCCTCGGGCTACTCGTGGATCGGGAAATGACCGAGCGAGATAACCGACGCATGACCAGCCGGCTGCGCCGGGCCAAGCTGCGACACACGGCCATTCTCGAAGACCTGGACTACCGGAACTCACGGGGCCTGGATAAAGGGCTGGTCCAGTCACTGGCCGGTTGCCAATGGGTGAAGGAACATCTGAACGTGCTCATCACCGGCCCCACCGGGGTCGGCAAAACCTGGCTGGCCTGTGCTCTGGCGCACAAAGCCTGCCGGGAGGGTTACACCGCCCAGTACGTCCGCCTGACCCGACTGCTGCGGGAGCTGACCATTGCCAAGGGAGATGGCCAGTACGCCAAGCTCCTGACCAACCTCGCCAAAGTGGATGTGCTGATCCTGGATGACTGGGGGCTCATGAAGCTGAGCGCAGAGAACCGAAGAGACTTGCTGGAGGTGCTGGAAGACCGCCATGGCAGACGCTCCACCATCGCCACTAGCCAACTGCCCATGGATCAATGGCATGACGTGATCGGTGACGCCATTCTGGCAGACGCCATTCTGGATCGGCTCGTACACAACGCCTACAAGATCAATCTGCGGGGCGAATCCATGCGAAAACAGCAGGCAAAGTTGACGAGCACTGAGACTTCGGAGTAAGAAGAGAAACCCCGCGTCGCTACGCTCCGATGGGTGGCAGCCTTGCTCCGGTCCGGGTGGCAGGCTTCACGTGGAATGGGTGGCAACCTTCAGCGGTTTACGCACGTAGCCTTCGCAGGCATGGATCCGGAACCCGACCGTGGTGGCATACCCATGGAACCGCTGGTTGAGGGTCAATTCCCGGTACTGTTCGTTGATCACCACCAGCTTGGTCTGATCGTAAACGCACTCCTCCGGCAGCCCACCGAAGTAACGCAGGGCTTCGTCATGGAGCTGGATAAAGGTCTGGGTATCCAGCGGCCGGAAGGCCAGACCCACGTACATCAACCGCGAGTAAGACAGCACGAACACCACAAAGTGCAGCGTGCGCTCTTCGCCGCCAATCAGCACGCCGCGCAATTCACCGGGGTCCACCTGGCACTGAACACCCGGCACATCGTCCAGAATGGGTTCGTAGTAGCGCATCTGGGCCGAGGCTACCTCCTCCTTGAGCGTTCGAACATAGCGGCGAATGGAACGATCCGAAGCTGGCAATTCACCCACTTTCGCTTGCAGCTTACGGGCAATCTTGACGGCGCTGAGCTTGGGAAACCGCTTGAGCAAAGTCACCAGGTAATCCCGGTGATCGTCGAGGCGCTTGCTCCGTGAGGGATCTGCAAACTGCTCTGTGATCGCATCCACCTCCATCCGCAAATACTTGCGTACCGTGTTCCGGGATAACCCCAGTTCCTGACTGATGGCGCGGATCGACGAACCTTTACCGTTATCGTGCATTGCCTTGATCTTGTGTATCACAACCCACTCCTTCACTGACATGCCCCCGGCCATCGATAAAAGCGGGGGACAGTAGCTGGTTCTGTGGCCTGACGGCCACTCGGAGGTGGGTCAAAATTAATGGCCAGTAGTGGGTCACTTTAATTGGCCACTAACAGTTTAGAAATATAACGCCTCTTTTAAATACCAAATAGATTTAAGATCAAGTCTCCAAGACGCTGCAAACTCCACCCACTAATGTTGACCTTCTTTCTTTGCGGGTGAATCTCTTGCAAAATGACGCCCTCTGCACCGGAAAAGCGATGCTTAAACAACTCTCGCTTGTTTCTGTGGAAAGCCCAAAAAGTTTCAGTTCTACTTGATTCCATGACTAGATTGGCAGAGTAACCGATAACGCCCTCACATAAACATGGTGTAGAAGGATTTACCTTTTGAAGAAAGATTCCCCGAGTGCCCTTTAGAATGAGCCTGGCAGGCCCTTTAAAAACGAGTACTCTAAGCTGTCCCGCTAGCCAAGCCGAGGGTTTGAATATCAGCCACCTTGACGAAATCTTTAGCGGCTTATCCTTATCCTGCACTATGCCCACGATTTGACGGGGGCTCAGGACGACCTCACTGTGGTTGTCCAATTCGACTACCGATATCTTCGTCTCGGTATCGTTTGATTCAGCTATTTTAACCGCAATGCTTCCGCTTTCTATGTTTGTCCTAAATCGTGTCAACATGTGCAGGCCCGCAGCTAAGCTCGTGAACGGTGTACTGTTGTTCAGCAAGGCTTTCGTATCAGCTTGCAGTTTATCAGGCACGTTTCTAATAAATTCTGGCTTCAGAAGCAATTCGCTATTTGCTTCAAGATCAACTCCGATCAAGTCCTGCGGTGCGGAAATCTCTGAGATGGGCATCGATGGTGAGTCATTCAATCGTACCCTATACGTTCGCTCGATTAGCTTGGCGAGGCCAAAAAATATAATACCGTTAATAAGTAGAGGAGAGAGAACTATCGATACCACGATAGCAAAAGCCTTCGGAGACTGACTAATAAACTCTTTCCAAAAGCGCATTAATCCAACAAGAAAAGTTATAACTGAGCCTTCCGAATCAGGTGGCTCTATCACTGGCTCAAACGGCCCCAGGGGCCCACCAGGTGTTTCCTTGAGCAAAGAACAAATCGAAGACCGTGCGCTGCAAATAGAAGCTTGAGATTGATAACAAGCTTCTAGGTTATTTTTTTGTGAATCACAGATGCCTGGCCAAGGAGGGATGTGGCGTTCCCAAGAAGCGCACTCTTTGGGTGTGGATTTTTTAAGTGATTTGCACTGACTCGCCTTTCTGAAACACCTTTGCCTCAGATCTTCGCATTTCGACCTGGTGTCTTCGTTGCTTGCGATAGCCTGACAACGCTGGAGATAGCGGATAGCTTGATTAATCAACTGCAATTCGCTATCAATTTTTCGAATTTCGAGTTCCCGGCTGAGCATCTCGTCAATTTGGTAAAAATACAGCCCGCTGTAATCTTCGCGAAGGGTCTTAATTTTTGACCTAAGTTCCGCTCTCTGTTGCAACAAATCCGTTTCTTTGTCTGAACAAATAGCACTTTGGGCACGACTGGGGATGTTGCCTGGGAGTTCCTGCGAAAGAGTAGGGATTGGACTGTCAATCGAAGGATCAGAGGTGACCTCCTCCCAGTTGCTCGCAACTGAAACAAATCCGTCCCCTGCAACCAATAGGAGCAGAATAAGCAAAAAAAGAGCGAAATGACGAAAGATCCAACGGAATGACTTGATGATCAGCCGAAACATCTAAGCCCCTTATCGTACGGCTCGCATACATCGCTTTTTTTGATTCGAATTCGGCTCAAGGTTTTAGGCACGCTTACAGCTTCTCGGAGATAGCGCTATCTCAATAAAAGTAGCTATGACTAGAAAGCCCAGTGTTCCCAATATTGGTGGTAGCGAGGATAGCAAAATCGAGATGCCGATTAACACAAGCGAATAGCCCAAGACAGCATAGATCCAGAGGCTTATCTTGTGCGTCATGTGACCGGAAAAAGTAGCGCCGGCAACACGTACTGAGCCGCCTATCATCCACTTTTTTCTGTATCGGTGGAGTAGGCAGGAAACCCCAATTATGATGAAAGTTACCCCAATGAATGCTGACATAATTGACTCACTCCCGGAGGCATGACCTGCGCCGATTCCAAGGATGGCTAGATGACAGCTTACAGTATCTGTTTTCAAATTCACGCGACCAAGCTCAAAAACCCATTCTGCGTTATGCACTAGTCGAGGGCTGTGGCCTTAAGGGCCAAATGGGCTAGGCAAAAATGTCCGCTTTGTGGCCACCTGAATGTTCGCTTTGCGACCATACCGAGTACCAATAGCTTGTTCCGATCTCATCCCAAGGGGGCTCATCGAACGGTCACTCTTTTGCGGAACAAATACGTTGTTCCGTTGAATGGGCGAGGGGTCGTGAAATCAGTCTCTGGTTTTTTGCGGACAGGTGCGATTTTCTGACAACCAGTTAAACCTTCCGCACCCGCCGGGGCCAGGCTTAATCGATGTAATGATTCGTATCCCAATGTTTCACCTTGCGAAGTGCGTTCCAGGATAGCGGTTGGGCAGCTATACAGACTTGCTCATAGCATATGAGCGGTTTCTTCTGTGATCACACTTTTTGTAATTGTTCTACAATACGGCGTTTCAGTGGATTAAGCCCCGTTGACATTGGGATAGCTTTAGCCGATAGTTAATGTACGGTTATTTTCCGTACATTATGGCTTCTAGGTTTAAGCCAGTAGTGCAGCATAATGGAAAACACTAAAACAGAGGTTCTGGCCGATTGGCCAGCCAGTTGAAAGAGGAACACCGCATGTCAAAGACAAGCGCGCGGCTGGATTTACGAATTGATCCGGCTATTAAAGAATTGGCGGCGCGCGCTTCAGCTCTGACCGGGAGTCACAGTCTCTCAGAGTTTGTCATCCAGGCAATCCGGGAGAAGTCGGTTCGCGTGATCGAGGAGGCTGAGGTGTATCGCCTGAACAGCCAGTCGTTTGATGCTTTTGTAGCAGCCTGCGAAGCAGCTCCAGCACCGAACGAGGCATTGCTGAGGGCGAAACGTCGCCGGAGTAAAAGGATGGAAAACGGTGACCTTGAGGTTAGAGCCATTAGATAAGAAGTCGCATGACCGGAAATCGTTTGATTGTGGGCTGGAACGGGTAAATGAGTTCCTTAGGCGAGAAGCTCGCAAGCAGATGGACAAGAAAATTAATCGCACCTGGGTGCTGGTGGATGATGAACCTACAAATGTGTTGCCAGTTCCGGTCCTGGGGTATTTCACCCTGACCAGCGCAACCGTAGTGCGTGATGAGCTGCCAGATCAGGAGACCCGTAGCCGATACCCGGCCTATCCCATTCCAGTGATCAAGCTTGCGTGGCTGGGTGTGGATAGCAAACTACACGGATCCGAGCACCGATACGGTGAAACGATAGTTCTTGAGGCGTTGGAAGAGGCGTATCGGATTGTTCAATACACTGGCATGGGAATAGCGGTTGTAACGGACCCTCTTACCCAGAGCAGTGATCGTTTTTTTAAGCGCTACGGCTTCCTGCCTATGGGAAGGCAATTCGGAGATCTGCAGTCGCTTTACTTGCCTATGGGTACAATTGGTCAGCTGATTGATCTTCCATCTTGAGAATGGTCGCAACCAGGAATTGTCGCCCGAACGAGCGTTCAAAGTTTTGGATAACGGGCCTGTAGTGAGATTTTGGTTCCATTCATAAAATGAATGCTCTCGCTGCCAGTCCGTCATCAGCATAAGAGGTATAAAACCTGGCGTTGCTCTCAGGCAGGGCTGGAGCAAACCGACGAGTCCACGATCTCTGGCGGATGGGTCAAGCCCCAAGAGAGCTGCAGGTGGCATTCTACCTAACCTTTATACAGTGCTGCCGCCCCTCTTAGCGCTGCCAATACCAATTGCTCGTCGTCACAAACGGACTGTTTCTTTAATTGTGCGAGAGCCAGTGCGCCAAGCCGAAAACTTTGTGAAATGGGCAGGGGTAGGGCGTATCCGGTGCCTGATCCTTGGCTTGCAGTCAGGTAAATCCTGCCGGGCTGGCGCTCAATCGTTATCCCCTTTGTTGGCCGCTTAAACTCGGCCTTGGGTAAATAGCCCAGACACACACAACAAAGAAGTGGTAGGTCGTCCTCGCCCAATTGGAGAACAATCTTCCTATTCCATTCAATGCGTTCACCTTGGCGTGGTGCGACTTCCAAATTCAGGGCAGCAAGCGGCACGCCACCCTCTTGGGTGATGTAGGTCGCCTCTGCAGTGAGAGCCGCCTTTGAACCGAAACAGCGTACTTTTGCCTGGAGAGCAGGGTGTTCAGGCTTGACTGTCGACATAGCGATGAATGCTCAATGCTTGAATGACAGGTTCGGGTTCTATCTTGGATTCGCGCTGGAGTCGAACTGGAACCTCATTACGAAATGCTGGATTTTCACGCCAAGCCAACCTCGGGAGAGTCTCCTGTTGTGCAATAACTACTCCCGAAATCGGGCAACTCTTCCGGAGGACCTTACCCGCCTCGCGATAGGCGTAGTTTGCTCGCAATTGATTCGGCAGAGTGATTCGGCGGACCAAAGGCTGATCGGGTGAACATTTTCGCCTCAGGACATCTACGGCGGTGTCTGCCAACTCCACATCGCGATCCCTGAGTCCTTCGGCAAGCGCCATGGCCTCATCAAAGCTGAGTTTCTGGATCCGGGCGTGACTGGTTGCCCAGGTCCAGGAGATTGAATCCAAATTACGAGGCATGATCCGGATCTGTCGGTAACACTCCCGCAGATCAAGCGTCTGAATTCCTGCACTTTTCAGAGCGTTCTTTAGCACCGTTTCTCGTGATACCCCGCGCTTCTCAAGGGAAAGGTTCCGGATTTTCAGAACAGTTTCCTTGAAGTGACTTTTAGCTGCATTTAGCTGCTCGACCGCCGACACTGTCGCATCTGAAGCACAAATAATGCCCGCTTCGTATTTCCTGTTGTGAGTATCGTCAATGGTCAGCCCAACCGCATCTATAATCGCAGCTCTGCGCGCATCCGCGGTATAGCGCTGTTTTTCAGTGGCGCCAAAAGTTGGGATATACACTTCAAAATTTCTGGCATGATCCGCTTCTGATAGCTTCTTTAGCCCCTCACAATGATCGACGAGGGATTGATAAGCAGTCGAAAGCTCCTCGATCAAGTCACGCGGGACAGGGACATCGCCAACATCAGAGTTCAACATGTTTTGGATCTCCCAATATCAGAGTACGGCACGGACACTGTGTGAACACAAACAAAATCAAAGACCTGATTTATTATACCATATATTCCTGCAGACGAATCTCTTCATTAGCCAATACCAGACTCTGACGGTATCTTGGTTGCACCTAAGCAAAAGATCCTTGAGATTGCCTGAACTCACGAATTGGACACCATGACGAAACTTGCGATCCCACTAAGCCTTGAGACGTTACAAGAGCTGGATAAAGACCGGACAAGACTCTCCGGCTTAACCAATGCTGAGCTGGCGGGTTTGTTTACCCTGTTTAAACTGGCCAACTCATCAAAACCCTTTAATGGCCCTGCGAGTGAACGTCTCCTTGCGGAAAGCCTCCTGCTGATTGGTGATTCTCAAGAGGCCAGATCAGAAATTGAGGACCTGGTACAGGATCGAGTAGAGCACTTTTCTGACCTGGCTCCGGGCAACAGCGACATGTTCTTTCTCATGTCAGTCTCGGACGTTGCCAACAAAAGTTACCTGGAACAAAAAAACCGATGGCGTTACGGTTGCTCGAAAGAGTTCAACCAGGTGTTCATCAAACGTAACATCCTGGGTCTGCAGCGGAATGTGTCACTATCGACTGAGCATGACCGCTTGATTCGAGCCATCGAGGCCGAGCCGGACGAACCCATGGCCATTCAAGGCTTTGCCGGCGTGGGTAAGACCTACCTCATCACAACGCTTGCGGCATCCTTGGGCGCCAAAGGTCTCTCTGTTGTAGCTCTGGCTCACACCCGTCAGCAACTCACAGCGCTCATGGAACGCACGCAAGCCGTTCGGGGATTGACGTTAGCGGAATTGATGAAAGAGCTGGTCTATCCTGGAGAGCCTGCACCCAGGCCCTCCAGGGGCTCGCGTTACCGGATGGGGCAGCGCTTCAACCGCACCTATGAGCAAATGGCACATATTCTGGGGATCCAACCGCTTCAGCGAGCGAAGCCTCCCGAGGTTGCCAAAATTGCGTGGAAGACGGTAACGTCGTTTTGCCACAACTCCGGTCATGAGATCACGACTGAACATCTACCCGCTACGATAAAATCTCACTGGTCCGCCTCAGACAAAGTCATTCTGGTAGAAGTTGCTCGCAGGATGTGGGAAGTCATTGTGAATCCGCCAAATCAGGAATCTGAACTGCCAATGCGGATCTATCACCAAATCAAGCATGCTGATGTTGAAGGCAAGGTGCTTCCTCCTACGATCCGTATCGCCCTGGTCGATGAAGCCCACGATCTGCCCCTGCCCATTATTAATATTCTTGAGCGAACGCCGCCACCACAGGCGACATTTACCTTTGGTGATCGATACCAACACCTTTTCGGGGCCGGAGGAACTCAGCGACCAGGGCGATCACGAGGTCGAGAACTAGGCGTATCAGTCAGGGCTGGTGAGAGCACAACGGAGCTTTTTAACCAGGTTCTTGCGGCACACCCCATTACTCCGGAGCTGGAGTTTGTCGGCATCAGACCAGAAAACACCCGGGTTGTGTCCTACCAGACCCTGCCGGCGCCGAGCGGAAACTGCGCCATCATTTTTCGCTCATACTGGGCCTTGTTTGAGCAGTTCCAGCGATGCGCCCATGAAAAAGCCGCTTTCACGTTGATGCCAGGATCGGAGAAAGCCCTGCAGTGGTTCATGGGCGACGTAATCGAGCTGTTCAATCACGGTACGCGCCCAAGCTTCCCAAGCTTATTCCGGTACGGAACCTTCGATGAACTGGTAAAGCGTGAATCGCAACACGCCGATATCAGTCGTATTGTCGACCTGCTTTCCCGCGGTTATCAGCTCAAACACCTCGATGAATCATTGTCTCGGCAGGCGAGGGGCTCTGTAAATGTTCTGTGGCTAGGGATGCCAGAGCACACCAAGAACATGGAATTTGAAAAAGTTGTTATTGCGGACGATTTTTTCAGTCAGACCAACATGGTCTCAAAAGATGCTCTCGTGTCCAGCGTGTACACCGCGATCTCGCGAGTTAAAGCGGAGCTGCACCTACCTGCCGAATTTGATAATTGGGTAAGGGGGCTCTCAAGCTGACCAGGGAAACGTCGGTCCACGGTTCAGCGCGATGCGTTATGCCCCTGCGGTTTTCGGATGATCCGAGGATTACCTTCATCTTAATCTTTAGGGTATACGGATTTAATGGTTGATGGGGCACCTTCACCCCATCAATCTGGTACCACCCTCAGATGGTTGATAGATCGACTCCGTAGTTGAGTTCCTCTGCGAAGTCCGGCAGTCCGTAACCGATGGTTTTCTTGTAGAAAGGAGAGACCTTCGCAGTCGGTGCCTTCTTCTTGTGCTTCGTGGTGTAGAGCATTCGTGCCCGCATCACCTCGAAGGAGTAACCGCGCCCTTCACGGTTCTTGTCCTTGGCCAGTCGGTTGATGGACTCCGTGTAAGCGTTGGTGACGGGCATGTCCGTCTCGAAGTAGGTCATGGTCTCTTCGCGCCAGTTTCCCACTGCCCTGACCAGATCGCTCCAGACTTCCTTTTGGCCCTTCGGGATGGTGGCTATCCACTCGTCCAGGGCGGCTTCTGCCTGGAGCCGTGTGGTGGCGTCCCAAGAGCTTTTTGCCAATAATGAGCATTATTTAACCCTTCAACGCCAAAATGCGTCTGGCACCGTTAAGTACAATGCCCCCCGCGATGGTGCCGATAATCAGATCCGGATAATTGGAACCGGTCCACGCGACCAGGGCGCCGGCGGTGATGACCCCCAGGTTGATCACCACGTCGTTGGCCGAGAATATCCAGCTTGCCTTCATGTGCGCCCCGCCTTCCCGATGTTTGGATATGAGCAGCAGACAACTGGTATTGGCAATCAATGCGACGAATGCGATAGCCATCATCACCAGCGATTCAGGCTCACTACCGAATACAAAGCGTCTCACCACCTCTACGAGCACGCCCACAGCCAAGATCAGTTGCAGTACACCAGCAAGATGCGCGGCACGTACCTGCCTTTTCACGCTATGTCCAACCGCATAAAGGGCAAGCCCGTACACCGCCGCATCGGCAAAATTGTCCAGGGATTCTCCAATCAGGCCGGTGGACTGGGCGATCAGACCGGCAGTCATTTCCACCACGAACAGAAGTGCATTGATGCCGAGCAACCAGCGCAGGGTCCCGGATTCTTGCTTAGCAGAAGCTGCCGAAAACTCGGCGGCCTTGATGGTCTCCGGATTTGCAGCGACGGTTTCCTGAAGCGAGGCGCCTAGCCCCAAGGTCTTCAGTTTCGAGGTGACGGGCTCGACCTCGCCGTCATGCACGACCTTCAGCCGGCGGTTCGACAAGTCGAAGGACAGCGCCCGAATCTCCTCAAAGCCGTTCAGGGCTAGGCGAATCATTCGTTCTTCTGATGGACAGTCCATCTTCGGCACGGCATAAACACTGACCCATCTCCCTGGCGCCTCGGAGGAGGCCTGTATATCGGTATCCGCTGCGGACGTTGCATCACCGCCACAGGCGCCACCACAGGATTTGCTCATGATACGACTCCACTTGAACAATGTTGTGGTACCATTTAAAACTATAAAGCTACTATAAGGTCAATAGAGTAAAGAATCCGTTGGGGAGGAGGCTGATGCGCATTGGTCAGTTGGCGCAGTTGGTAGGGGTCGAAACACAGACGATCCGCTTCTATGAACAGCAGGGCTTGTTGCCGCCGCCTGATCGGCAGGACAACGGTTACCGTGTCTATACCGAGAAGCATGGTGAGGGGCTGGCCTTCATCCGTCGCTGCAGAATCCTGGGCCTGTCACTGGCTGAGATTCAGGAACTACAGAGCTATCAGGACGACCCTCATCAGCCTTGTACCGCCGTCAACGCCTTGCTCGATGATCACATCTCTCATGTGCGGTCGCAGATAACCGCTCTGCAAGCGCTTGAGAAACAACTCGTTTCACTGAGAGCGAGTTGCAACGATGACCGGGAAGTTGAGGCGTGTGGGGTTCTTGCTGGAATTAGCGAAGGAAACATGCACCAGCAGTAGGTGAAGCATCAACCAGATAATCCGATGAGATGCCGGTCTGTCTCACTCTCATGCAAAGGTAAGATCAACCATTTAATCCGCTTACCCAATCTTTAATGATATGGTTTTTTATACCAGATCGGCCTTAGACGACAAAAAAAGCCGGAGTATCCCGCAACCTCTCAGATGAGATCCAAACACGCTCCTGAACTAACCTTCAATTCTCTTTGTTAACCTGAAATAACCTTGGCACGGCTACGCCGCGCAGGGCTCAGGACGGAAAAGCCTTCTCCTTTGTTTAGCCATGCTCCGAAGATGAGGGCTGGCCACTCTGGGTGCCTGAGGCGGATCTGGTATAAAACTTCAGACCAAAACTTGCAGGGGTCGATCAAACCACCTTCAAGTAATATACTGTTCATCCATACAGTTTATTGAGATGCGGTGTCCAATGCTGATCAAACAGATTTTCCGTCCAACAGAGCAACTCCGGAGCTCCATTGCGTTCTTCAGTGATGCGGTCAAGGCCGGCTTCCCGTCACCGGCCCAGGATTACATTGAAAAAACACTGTCTTTGGACGACCTGTGTATTCGGACGCCGGCTGCAACCTACTTCGTTCGTGCATCCGGCTCCTCCATGGAAAGGGCGGGGATTCACGATGGTGATGTGCTGGTTGTCGATCGCAGTCTGCCACCGGGACATCGCAAGATCGTCATTGCGTCCGTTGACGGCGAGTTTGTGTGCAAACGCCTGGACCTGAGTGTTCCGAGCCGGCCTGTGTTGCGGGCAGAAAGCGAAGATTACCCCGACATCACGCTTCGGGAGGAGGATGAACTCGAAATTTTCGGTGTTGTAACCACCGTGGTGCATGCGCTCTGACATGAAACAGGTGTTCGCTCTTTGTGACATGAACAGCTTTTACGCCAGCTGCGAGCAGTTATTCAATCCAGCGTTTCGTGGCCGGCCGGTCGTGGTCGCCAGTAACAACGATGGCTGTGCCGTTGCACGATCACCGGAGGCGAAAGCGCTCGGTATAAAGATGGGCCAACCCATTTTTGAGTTGCGGGAGTACGTCGAAAAGCACGGCCTGATTGTTTGCTCATCCAACTATGCACTCTACGGAGATATGTCCCATCGATTCATGCTTGCCCTGGCGGAATGCGCACCTCGGGTCATGCCCTACAGTATTGATGAAGCCTTTCTTGATCTGACCGGTATCGATTCCGTTGCGTCGTATCTGGATTTCGGCCACCACGTCAAAGAGCTGGTGCGAATATGGACGGGCTTACCTATCTGTATCGGAATCGCTCCAAGTCCGACATTGGCAAAATTAGCTAATCACGCCGCAAAACACTATCCCGCCACCCGGGGTGTCGTGGATCTGACTGACCGAGACCGGCAACGACGTCTTATGCACCTGACACCGGTGGAAGAAGTATGGGGAATCGGCAGGAAACTGAGCAAACGACTGGATGCCCTGGGAATAAAGACTGCTCTGGATCTAGCCGATTCCGATCCTAAATGGATACGAGATCACTTTTCAGTCGTGGTCGAGCGCACCGTCAGGGAGCTGAACGGCATACCATGTCATTCAGACCTTCTCGAAGTAGCACCGGCAAAGCAGCAGATTCTATGTTCAAAGTCCTTCGGGGCACCCGTCACCGATCTGAATTCCATGCTTGCCGCGATTACCGCTCACGCATCCCGAGCGTCTGAGAAGCTGCGTCGCGAAAACCGGGATTGCGGGTATCTGGCCGCGTTCATGTCAACGAGCCGGTTTCGAACCGGTCACCACTACGCCAACCAGCAAGGGATTACTCTGCCATTCCCGACCTCAGACACCCGGGAAATCGTACGACATGCGGTCAGTATTGCCCGGTCGTTGTGGCGGGAGGGGTACCGGTACAACAAAGCGGGCATTGTACTGACAGACTTCCGGGTGCCTGGTGCTTGCCAATCCGATTTTTTCAGCCAGGTCGAGGACGACGAGCGCAACCGGAAGCTGATGCGGACCTTAGACAAGATCAACAGCATCGCTGGCAAAAACACGATCCAGTTTGGCCGGCAGATTCACAAAAACCAAAGCTGGCAAATGCGAAGAGAAAATCTATCGCCGGCTTACACGACTCGATGGGCTGACATCCCCGTGGCGATCAGTTAAATCCCTCAAACAAAGACAGCCTGGACGTTCTCTTCGATGCTATACCAGTTGTGGAAAACTATTCGTGGGTGTCAGTCACCTTCAGATAACAGTCAGTTCGACAGCTGCACGTATCTGCGCCTGGTTTCGGACTTTCTGTTCCTTAACCCCCGCAACCAAGATCTTCATGTCTTCGATCGGCATCCCTTTAGAGACAATTCTTGCACCAGCAGCCACAATCGCCGCACGCTTTCGTTCCGGAATACTTGGGTCGGCGGTGAGCATAATCTTAACCATTCCCTGGTTTGGATGCTCATGACTGGCCAGCCATTCGAGCAGCTTTAGGCCATCAACATGGGGCATGTGGAAATCGACCAAGAGCAGATCAAATCGTTGCTCTTCGAGTCTCGTGATACCCGAAACCGGGTCATCGCAGACCGTTAATTCGACGTCTGGAATTCCAAGAATCTTCGGTGCAAAAAAACGCTGCATTTGCTTAAGAAAAGTGTGGTTATCGTCAATCAACAGTACCTTTGTTTTCTGGTCTCCGCTTTCTGATGTCCGGATCGACCCAGGCTCGTGATCCATATCATGATCCGGCAGAACTGCAGCTTGCTTGGGGAGCTCTCCGGTCCGGTAATCAACGGGCAGATCGATCGTCAGGCAGGTCCCGAAGCCTGGTTTACTGTCAATTCGGATTCTCCCACCAAGGAATTCGGAGAATTTCTTCATCACTGGCATCCCGATGCCCCATCCATCTTTTCCGCGACGGATACCAAGCGAAAGCGGGTCTTTGTGCCATAGCAGCGCATTCATCTCAGCGGTGGACATGCCAGCCCCGGTGTCTCGCACAGAAATCGAAATTCCTTTGTCTCGGAGAGACATCGATATTTTCACGAAGCCATCGGACGTATGTTTAAACGCGTTTTCGATCGCGTTTCGAACCACCACTTTGATTAAATCGTAGTCTGAGTACACCTCAGTAACTCCGATTCTAGGATCATCGACGCAATCCCATATCAGGGCGACATTCGCCGTGCCGGCGAACTGGCCGTTCAACTCATTGCACATTTTCGCCACTGCAAACCAGTCTTTTCTGGACTTGAGAGTCCCGTTCTCCAGAGCCGCCAGAGCGAGGATAGACTTTATGTGATGGTCAAGCGTATCCAAGTCATCAAGACTCATTTGCAGGATACCCCTGGCATCCCCAAGAGCGGCCCCATCGATATAGGCCAATGCCAGATCCGCTTGAGATCGGAGATTTGTGATCGGTGTGCGCAGCTCATGTGCAGCAATGGCCAGCAGATTTTGCTTCATCACAATCGCTTTACCCTGAGCGACATACCGTCCTTTAAGCTGTGAAAGCCAAAACCCGAGCAGAAGATTGCCAACAACAGCGAAGACAAGCGCTGCGACGGTCAGTTCCGAGAGGTACGAACCGAAGGGAAAACTCCGTAACGAGAGGAGGTACAGCCCGGACAGCAAACTAGCCAGAGCCCACAGAAAAACCATGGTGCCCCTGGAACCTTTCATCGCGCGGGAGCAGGCAATCGCTGCAACGGCTAAGAGGAACAAAAATACCGACAACAACACAGTCGAGGGGATTTCATCCAGGTTCAGTGTACCGTTGTCCGACTCGAGTGGATGCGGGTTTTCAAAAGCGCTCAGTGGTGCTCCCGATAGTGGTGGCCATGGGTGTGTGTGCTTTTGAAACAAATCCGTTTGCTTAGCCAGCAGCAAGGCCAGTAACAGAACGATAAAGATGGCGGGAATAATCCCAGCGATGATGGCGCGGGGTTTGATCATGGTATGTACATCCCTGTCGTCAAAAAAAGCGTGAAAGCTTTTATTCAGCGCCTCCATGGCACCAGCCTGATTCTACTATGTGCATGTCGCATGTGGTCAATAAATCATCAGCGAAACATGATTTTGCTCTCAATATTGAATCCCAACACTCGACGTACGACCTCAGGGCGTTGCTCGGATACACCAATCGGGGGCAAACTTGCACCTGAATCCTTAAAACTCAATGGCCCGCTCTGGCCATCAACTAAGGAAAGTGCCCCAGAGATCTGGGTCGAGTTCAGGAATGGGATTTCTCTCCGTGAGAGGCTTGTGTGCGAACCCCCGGGTTCACCCACGTCTACCGCCAACCAAATAGGTCTTTGTGCTGTGACCCATTTTTGCCAGGTTGATTGCCGTTTAACGGCAAACTCAATCCGGCTTCAGGATGGTCACTCATGGGTTTCCTTTTCCTCGTCAGACTCTCAGTCCGCCCGGGCCCTGGTTTTCGAAGCAAACCAAGAAAAAGACGTGCAAGGAGAACCCAGTGAAATTGATCAACCTCGGTTTGGCCCTCGGGCTTATCGGCGTACTTGCTGGTTGCGCCGGTGGCGAACACATCTACACCAACGATGGCAGGTGCCTTACCTGCATCAACAATCCTCTTACCGGCAAACCCATCAATCACGATGGATCAGCGCCCGGCAGCACCATTGAGTCCCGAAACTCAGCCTCTATCGCCGAGACTGCTCAGGCGGATGAACCAGCAAAGAAAAGCTCTTCATACATTGAGCAAACAACAACGTTCTCGGCTCCAATCGACGTGGATGTTGCGTTTGTGAAGGTAAAAAAAGAGTACCGATATTATACGGAACAGGAGATTCGCCAGGAGTGGGGCATCGTTGCTGACGACAAGCTCAATCAATTTGACACTGCCTATGGCGCTTCGCCTTCCGCCTACTATCACATGCGTGCACCGAGAGAACACGGTAATGGTAGATACGTCATCGATCATAAGATCGAAAAGCAGGCTACCGATAAAAGCCAAATCACCATTACCGTTTGGGTTAGAGAAGACTCCCCGATAACACCGGCCGATGTTGCAGGCAGTCTCGCACTCAGAACCAAAGCCGCGTTAACCCGTTAATAACGGCTGGGCGACCAGGGTGGTCGCCCATCAGACAAAGGGAGAAACACCATGTTGAGACTATTTATAGGCTTCGTCCTTGGTGTTGTTACCTCCTACTACTCGATGCCCAGCCTCTTCAAGCTGACAGTCCTACTACCAGAGGTTAATTTCGAGCGCTTTTTCTCAAATGACCAACCGCTTACTTCCAATACGATTAATGCCACACATCCTTCAGTGTTCGAGAATACAGCCGCCCACAATGCCATCAGCGAACTAATTGAGATAGCCAGGTCACTGGCCGAACTCCATCCTGCCCAGGATCCCGCATCCATAGAAGTAACCGAGGTTTTATTCAACCTTGCCAGGAAAAGCCCTCAGGCCCAGGCTCTCCTTCAGGAAAAGCTGCCCGGAGGTTTGACTAATGGAGAGGCTCTTTCGATTCTCTCAAGCATCGGAACGAGAGGTTAAACCACCATGGGTAGCTCCAATTTCCTGGTTCAACCACAGATTGCCTCTCCATATAGTCCCGACTTTCAGCGGTTGTTGGCAGACGCTATTTCGGAAATCGAGACCACAACGGATCACCTATGACACATCTGAGCGAAGACCGGGTAAAAGATCTATTCAGGGATATTGAAGGGCGCATCAAACGCGGCAATCCAAATCCAATTCGCTATCTGAAGAATCTGCATCCGTCGAAAGACGAGATCGAAGGCCTGGAATGGAGATATCGGCTTTCAGGCTACCTGGAGGGTTTAGCCGTATCCGATCAAATGGATAACGGTTTCATTGAACCGTTGGTGGCAACACTCTTCTCCAGGGCCGACGTTTCAGACGGAGATCGCCCAGGACGTGCTCGCCCATTCAGCATCGATATTGTTACCGAACAACGCAAGACGTTCAGCTTCGACGTACCGGCAATGAACCCGTTGGACGCCTATGTTCAGCTTACGAAACGGACTGCGTACAAGTCGATTCCTGGAATTGAAGTTATCAAAGTGTTCGAAGGGCTCCTTCCCGACAGGACTTCTGGAGTCCAACCTTTGCGAACCTTCCATACTGGTGAGCTCATTTTCACCTCCTGACTAACAAGGAAACTGATATGCCTCTGGTCCTGCAACGCGCACTGAATGAGGGGTCAGCTCACGAAACGGAAAAAATCGTACGCTAAGACCTCTGCAGTGTTCGTAACGATCGGTACTTTCCTTGTTCGACCTGTTTGTCCTGCTGCCAGATATAGTCGCCGGTCAGGTTGATGTGCTCCCAGCCCAAGGGAGAAAGATGCCGCAGAAGCGTCTCGTCGATATCCCGGCCGTCTTCGCGCAGTGCTTGAACCGCCCGCTCCATATAAACCGTATTCCAAAGGATAATAGCGCTGACGACGAGATTGAGTCCGCTTGCACGGTAGCGTTGATTCTCGTAACTGCGATCGCGGAGTTCACCGAGCCGGTTCAGGAAGACGGCACGAGCCAGCGCGTTCTTAGCCTCGCCCTTATTCAAACCAACCTGCACGCGGCGACGCAGTTCGACGTTTTGCATCCAGTCGAGTGCGAATAATGTTCGCTCAATGCGGCCCAGCTCGCGCAATGCGATCGCGAGGCCATTCTGACGCGGATAGCTCCCGAGCTTGCGCAGCATCAGTGATGCGGTGACAGTGCCCTGCTTACTTTATTTCGAATTAGTAAGTGCAAGGCTGTCCTTGCCCACCCTTAAGGCCACACCTTGAATTGCTGCCCGTTTCCAGATCCACCCCACCATAGTCAGCACCTGGAAGCGCGACCTATTGGAGAGCGCGTCCGACCTCCTCGAAGGCAAGAGTATAGTCGGTAAGCAATTCGATGAACTCAGCACGGACGAACTGTACCGTGAGATTCGCCGACTGACGGTGGAACGCAATTTTTGTTGCTTAAGCTCCTGGGTGGCTCGTTCCACTTTGGCTGAGCTCCATGTATTTCACAGAGCCCTTCGGAAAATCCTTGCGAACCAAAAGCACTTCATCAACCTGTCACGTCAGTGACACGACAGTGTCATCTCTCAGCTTTACCGTTCAATTGTAACTCGCAATACGGCGAGCTTATTTATTGCAAAAGGTGATCCTGTGGCGCCAACTCAATCAACCAATGTGATGCTTCGAGTCGAGAGTATGGGCGTAACCTACCCGGGAAACGTCCTCGCGCTCAAACCCACCAACGTTCACTTTCACAAGGGCGAATTCACCGTGCTACTGGGACTTTCAGGCGCGGGTAAATCCACTCTGCTTCGTTCACTGAATCACCTGGTTAAGCCCACAACCGGGAAGGTTGTGTCTGGCGAGTTTGGTGAACTGACCAACCGTAGAATCCTGCGACAGCACCGCAGCCGCACCGCCATGGTGTTCCAGCATCACCAGCTGATCGAACGATACACCGCGTTACAGAATGTGCTGACAGGCAGACTTGCGTATCACGGTACTTGGCGAAGCCTGCTTCCCCTGCCCCGGCAGGACCTGGAGTTGGCTCTGCAATGCCTCGACCGCGTAGGTCTGGCTGACAAAGCGCTTTCCCGAGTAGATCAGTTGTCCGGCGGCCAGCAGCAGCGGGTTGGAATCGCCAGAGCATTGGTGCAGCAACCATCCATGATTCTTGCCGATGAGCCCGTTGCCAGCCTGGATCCGGCCACTTCTGAAAAGGTACTCGGCCTACTGCGCGATATTTGTCAGGAAGATGGAATCACCGCGGTTATTTCCTTGCACCAATTGGAATACGCCCAGCGTTTTGCAGACCGGATCATCGGCCTTTCGAACGCTCATATCGTTTTTGACGATGCTCCTGAAAACCTGAAATCGAAACACCTGGACGAGATTTACCACCGTTCACCCAGCGTGGTAGCTGCGGAAGGCAAACCAGCCATCCATAAACCTAAGACCACCCCGATAACGACAGACGTACTGGAGATAGCACAATGAAGACAATGATTCACTCTTTGCTGGCTCTGATAATGATGCTCGGCATCCATTGGTCAGCCCATGCCGCAGATACAGACCCTGATCTTTTGAAAGTTGCCTTGCTGCCGGATGAGAACGCGTCAGAACTGATCAAGCGAAACCAACCTTTGAAGGATTACCTGGAAACCACTCTTGGTAAGGAAGTAGAACTGATTGTTACCACCGATTACTCCTCCATGATCGAAGCCATGCGTTTTGGCCGAATTGACCTGGCTTACTTTGGTCCGTTGTCCTATGTGATGGCCAAGAGTAAGAGTGACATTGAACCCTTTGCCGCCATGGTGGTAGACGGGAAGCCGACTTATCGCTCCATCATTATTGCCAATGCGGACTCTGGCGTTGGCTCCTTCGCGGATATCAAAGGCAAGAAAATGGCCTACGGTGACCGCGCATCCACTTCCAGCCACCTGATCCCCAAGACCGTACTCCTTGAGAAGGCAGAGCTCGAAGCCGGAAAGGACTATGAGGCTCATTTCGTCGGTAGCCATGACGCTGTTGCGGTTAACGTCGCCAATGGCAATGCCGACGCCGGAGGGTTGTCCGAAGTTATCTTCGAGCATGTGATGGACCGCGGTTTGATTGATCGGAGCAAGGTCAAAGTGCTGGGCTACAGCGGTGACTTTCCTCAATACCCCTGGGCCATGCGTTCGAACCTGGCCCCTGAGCTGAAGAGCAACATTCAGAAAGCCTTTCTGCAGATCGATGACCCGGAGATTCTCGACAACCTGAAGGCTGAGGGATTCGCGGCAATTACCGACGAAGATTACGATGTCATCCGCGCTATGGGTGGCCTGCTCAATCTTGATTTCGCAAAAATGTGAGGAGTGCCCCATGAACTATACAACGACGGAACCGGCGACTCTGTCGCCGGCCCCGTCGGCCTCCGTGCTGGATGAGCACGCGAAAGGCTGGCGGAAAAAACTCGGACAGTCGCTGTTAGTGCTGCTCATCATTTTTGTCGCAAGTTGGTACGTAGGGCTGCTCAATTTCAATACACTTGCCAATGGCGTGCCAGCCATAGGCACACTCATTGGCGAATCTCTTCCACCTGACTTCACCAATGTGGCCAGCTGGGTGTCGCCGTTAATCGACACGCTTGCGATGAGCATTGCCGGTACTGCCATTGCAGTAACCTTGTCTGTGCCACTGGCATTCCTGGCTGCGCGCAACACCTCTCCACATCCGGTGGTGTTCCAAGTAACTCGAACCCTTTTAAACGGTTTGCGTTCAGTCCCGGAACTGATCATGGGCATCATCTTCGTGGCTGCTGTTGGTTTTGGGGCGTTGCCTGGCGTACTGGCGCTCGGTCTTCACTCCATTGGCATGGTTGGAAAGTTTTTTGCCGAAGCGATTGAGCATGTAGATGAGGCGCCAGTGGAAGCGGCCGATGCTGCCGGCGCTACTCGCTTGCAGGTGCTCTATCACGCCGTGCTGCCACAAGCACTTCCTCAATTCGCGGACGTGTCCATTTATCGCTGGGAATACAATTTCCGTGCCTCGACCGTAATGGGCATGGTGGGTGCCGGTGGTATTGGCTTCGAATTGATGGGCTCGCTGAGAATCATGCAGTATCAGGAAGTCAGCGCCATTCTCATTGTCATCTTGTTGATGGTCACCGTCGTGGACAGTCTCAGTGGCCGCCTTCGTAAGAAATTCAAATAAGGAACGTCGATGAAACCCAAGGTTGTGATAACCCATAAGATCCATGACAGTGTTCTGGATGAACTTGCCCAAGATTGCGAGCTGGTCACCAACCAATCCGGCGCCACGTTGCCCCAGGAGGAAGTGGCTGCGCGCGTTGCAGACGCTGATGCGATGATGGCGTTCATGCCAGACCGAGTTGGAGTGGAGTTCCTACAGGGGTGTCCGCGCTTGAAGGTGATTGGTGCAGCCCTGAAAGGCTATGACAACTTTGATGTGGATGCCTGCACGCGTCATGGGGTTTGGCTGACATTTGTACCGGATTTGCTAACCGTGCCTACTGCAGAGCTAACGGTCGGGCTGACGATCAGTCTCACCCGACAAGTCAAGGCGGCGGACCACTTCGTTCGATCCGGTGAATTTACTGGCTGGACACCACGCTTCTATGGGCAGGGGATCGAAGGCTCACGGATTGGTATTGTGGGTATGGGGGCCATCGGCCAAGCGGTGGCGCAGCGCCTGAACGGATGGGGAGCGGATTTAATCTATTCCCAGCCGGAACGTTTACCCGTGCAGCATGAGCAGGCACTGGGTTTGTCCCATACTCCCCTCAAGATGCTGCTGGCCCAGTCAGATATTGTGATCCTGGCACTGGCGCTCAATGAGCAAACCCTCCACACCATTAATCGCGAAACGCTAACAGGAATGAAACCGGGCGCATTCCTTATCAATCCCTGCCGTGGATCTGTGGTGGATGAGGGTAGTGTTCTGCAAGCGCTTCAATCCGGTCAGTTGGGGGGGTACGCCGCTGATGTGTTTGAGATGGAAGATTGGGCGAGAGAAGATCGTCCGAGGGAGATCGCCCAGGGGCTCAGGGCCCACCCCAACACGCTGTTTACTGCTCACATCGGATCGGCAGTCAGCCAGGTGCGTCTGGCTATCGAGCAACGCGCTGCTCGGAACATTCTGCAAGTGCTTCGGGGTGAGCGGCCGGGTGATGCGATCAATGATCCCAGTGGCCGCGAGAGCGGCCCATGCTGAATCTTGTCTGGCTGAAGAATTTCGTGGCGGTGCTGGACCACAACGGGTTTCAGGCCGCAGCCCGCCAGTTGGACATCGCACAACCCACACTGTCCCAGCACCTTCAAAAACTCGAAAACCAACTTGGCGTTTTATTGGTCCACAGGGGGCGCTCTGGCTGTGAGCCAACCCGGGCTGCCTTAACCTTGTTGCCTTTTGCCCGAAGTCTGCTCCGGCTGGAGGAGCAGGCGAGATCTTCCATTATGGAGGCTCGACTTCGCGTTGGGGCGAGCTCCAATATTGGGATTTATATGCTCCAGCCCTACATCCGTCGTTACAAGGAGCTGGGCGTAGGGCCCGAGGTGGATGTGGTAATAGATTCCAATCCGACTATTGCACGGCATTTATCGGACGGTGAGCTGGACGTGGCGATTATGGAGTGGTGGCATGATCTACCCGGATTCCATGCTCAGGCGTGGCGTAACGAGCCCGTTGTTCTAATCGTTCCGCCTGGTCACCCGTTAGTCCGTCGAACCGATATCGACCGCGATACGCTGTCTAACATGGCTCTGATCGGCGGCGAACCCGGCACCGGCACTGGCCGGCTTTTGGCGACCTACTTCGGTGAGCATGGGCCATTTCCGACGGTATCTATGCAGCTGGGTAGCACCGAAGCCGTCAAGCAAGCGGTTAAGGTCGGACTTGGCGCATCGTTGGTGCTTGAAAGTTCTGTACGGGAGGAGGTCCAAAATGGAAGTCTGGTGGCTATTCCCGTGAGTGAGCCTGGCCTTAGCAAGGAGCTGATGGTGATTTATCCGAGCAGCCTGGACAAACACAGGCCAGTATACTCGTTTGTTGGGCATCTCTGTGAATAGCTATTGGGTCCACCTCACGCATATCTAGCTGGGAATGCAGATACTGAGCCTCACGCTCACTTCGACAACGCAGTATTCCGTCATCTGCATATCGGCAGAATGGGATATCCGGATGACGAACGGTCAGCCAACGATCCAATGCATAATGCAGAAACAGGTTTGCCAGAACTGGCGATAACGGGCCACCTTGTGGTGTGCCAACGTTCCGTCGTTCCTGCTTACCATCTTTCGTCTGCATCGGTGCCGTTAGCCAGCGCCTCACATACAGCAGCACCCAGGATTCAGAGCAATGGTGGTCAAGGGCCTTGAGCAATAGCTCATGATCAATATGATCAAACAAGCCACGGATGTCATACTCCAGCACCCAGTCCCTTTCCCAGCACCGCTTTCGCGTGATCGCAAGCGCATCATGCGGGGATTTCCCGCGCCGATACCCGTACGAGTCCACATGAAAGACAGGTTCCAGGATAGGTTCCAGCGTCATAGTAACCACAGTTTGCGCTATACGATCGCTAACCGTGGGTACCCCGAGCAATCTTTCTCCTCCACTTTTCTTCGGAATTGGAACTGCTTTGACGGACGGTGGGAAATAGCTGCCGGACGACATCCGATTCCAAATTAGATAGAGGTTCTTACTTAAGTCTCGATCAAAGTCCTGAATCGTCTGGCCATCTACACCGGCCGCACCTCGATTTGATTTAACTCGCTGATACGCCTTCCATACCTGGCGCTTGGAATTTTTTTCTCTAATTGCGGAAATACCGAAATTAGATAAAACACAGCACGCCCCTCAGTTAGTAATATGGCTGCCCGATATCCCGGAATGATTATGAAGCGGAGATTGGTGTTGGCTTCATTTATGTTTTTTGATGCGCCTTAATAGAATGATGGTACCAATTCAGCCGAAGGCGAAACTGGAAATGAATACAACGGCAAAGCAGGCCGTCAGCCTGCTTTGCGTCTGCGTGAAGATAGGAATTAGTGCCCCTGCCCTCCAGCAGCGCCATGCACGCCCTCTATATAGTGAATGTAATTGACGTAGTCAGCGACAAAGGCACGCCCCTTATCGCCGCTTTGATCAGCCATGGCCCTTGTACGCTGAGCCTCATGATAACGCTCACGAATACCGTTCTCGATCTTGCGGGTTATATTTGCCACGAGGCGATCAATTTGCCCGTTTTCCAACGCCGCATCCGCCGCCATTAAACCCGGATCAATCTGTCCGGAAGGCTTGATGCCGGTAAAGGGTGCGCCTTCGGAGGCACGATGAACCTCAACGAGCGTCGAGAACAGATGCTGATCGGCAATGTTTTTCGCAGTTTCGCTTTGCCCGCGGACTTGGCGCACATCGGCGAATACCCTTTTGATTTCGGCCTCATCCTTTGCCGGCACCCATTTGAGCAAGGGCTTAACATTGCCTGACTCCAGTGCCGCACGGGCTTCGGTAATCACGGGACCGTCCAGAGCATCACAATGAGCTTGGGCGCTACCGGCAAACATCAGGCTGAAGATTGCTGCGGCCACTGCGGGAACAGCGGTTTTGCGTAATTTGGTTTTCATACATGACCTCCTCATAGTGCGTTGAGCTTCACGAGCACCGGGTTTGGTGGCGCTTGGCAATCAGAGTACGGAAGGGAGGTCAAAGAAGCGTTCTCAGGTACGAAACCGAACCGATTCCATCGGTTTGGAAATAAAATATATAATTCAAAAGGATAGAGGTTTCAGTATCGGGTGAGAGCGTACTCGAACGCCGGGTAGCCAGGTTCAGGATCGTGGCTAGGGTCGGATATCGCCCTGCAGGGCTCGTCGGCGATATTCACTGGGGGTAAATCCTGTCTCTTTCTTGAAAGCAGTGTTGAATACGGACTTCGAGTTGAAGCCAGAGTCATACATAGTTTGCAGAATATTTGCCTGATTGGCTGCATCGGCCAGGCGCGATTTCGCCTCGTCGATGCGATAGCGACTGACGAACTCAAAGAAATTGCAGCCAAAGCCTTGGTTAATGGCCCGTGAAACCTCTCTTGAAGGGGCGCCCAATTTCCGTGAAAGTTGTTCCAGGGTCAGGTTGGGGTGCAAGTGGGGCTTTTCCTGGTGCATTAACTGTTGGAGCCTGACCTTTAAAGTTTGATCAAACTGCGGCGTGGGCTCTTCTTCCAGCAAGGCGGCCTGGTCTGCTGCCAATCCAGAGAAAACAACGGGTTGGCGAAGAGAGTTTATCATCAGAAAATTGATGAAAATGAAGCCCGTTACAGCGCCAGCGCCGGCCACCCACTCGGTTCCAGGCACGCTTCTAAACACATGCGCCGCAAGGCAGTAAAACATGCTTACGGTCCAGGCCACTGCATAGCCGATCAGAAGCGTCCGTAACCACGCAAGTTGTTTGTTTTCAATACTCGAGAAAATCTGTCGAATACCAAGGCCGAAACGGTTGATCGCACGAATCGTCGTGCACAGGTAGCCCAGAAAGACCGCGTGAATAGCGACTGCAAGAAGGGGAGAGGTAAGTACGCCCGGGTGGTCCCGTTCAAGCAGAATCTGAATTTTGGTCTCGCTCGGCTGCAAATAATACTCAACCAGAAAAATTGCGCCGACCACCCAGAAGAGCAACGTGTGCACGAGATGCTTCCCGCGTAACCGGAAGTTCTGATACATCAGCGATTGCGCATATAGATAGAGCGTGCCTGCTTGCAGAAGCCCGATGAGTGTCCCGAGGTAGGCGAAGTTTGGGTGCTGGAACGCAAGCCCGCTGCCATAGAGGAAGATCTCTCCCAACCCGGCGGCGAAGAACACCAGAGTGGCAACCAGGAGTCGGTTAGATATGAGCCCACTGTTGGATGGAAGTAGGAGAAAAACGGCAAGAGCCAGCGATTGAATGATGCTCGTCAGCAGCACAATGTCGGTGAGTGTCAGATACATGCCAGATTCAGCTCCGCTTCAAAACCATCCTGCCGTCCTGTTGCCGGCGATCTGAGATGCAGGGTCATGCCGGCACCTTTAGCAATCGCATCGGCAATCGCGAGGCCCAGGCCAGAACCTGCAGCGTCCGTTTTGGCGCGTGCAAACCGGTTTCTTAAAAGAGCGAGCTGTTCCGGTGGCACTCTTGCACCGCCATTGCAGACCCTTAAAACCCCATTATCGTTCAGGTTGATCTTCACCGGCTCGCTACGGGAACCATGCTTAAGGGCATTCTCGATCAGGTTACGCACCAGGATGGCGAAGGCATCGGGATCAAGAAAGGAGTTCACTTCGCGCTCCGGCAGGGATAAAACAACTCGCCCGGGTGCCTGGGCCTCAAAATCCCGGGCAATCATCGCGAGGATGGGCACAAGATCCTGCTGGCTTTGTGAGAGTGCACCGCCACCTTCTGCTTTTGCCAACTCGAGCAGTTTTCCGGACAGCACCGAGAGACTGCGTAACGCTTCTTCAATTTCTGCAACATCATTCTTGAGATAATCATCGGGCATTCTGGTTTTCAGTCGCTGCACTTTGGCAAGCGCTGTTGCCAGGGGAGTTCGCAGTTCATGGGCACTGTTGGCGGTAAAGCTGCGTTCTGATTCGAGAGCACGATGCAAACGCTCAAGCAGCCGGTTGATGGCACCGGCGATTGGTTCAAATTCACGGGGTAACTGCTCTTCTACAACAGGGGACAGATCTCCCGCGCCGCGGGATTCAATGTCTTGCTGAAAATCGACCACCTTACGAAGGGAAAGCCGGACAATCCACCAGACACCCAACAGGCTGACCGGAATCAGCACCAGTAAAGGCAACAGTAAGGCTAATCCCGCCTCCAGAGCGGATTCACGCCGGTGCGCCAAGGGTTCGGCCACTTCAAGATAGATGGTATTGCTGACTGCAGATACGCCATATAGCCGGTGGGTCAGAGTATCTGAAAACCCTTCCGCGGGGGTCCTGCTAAACACGCCAGGGTCGGCATCGTGGGACTGGAGCAGAATATTTCCAGCTTCGTCCCGTACCAGATAGGTCAGGTATTCGTCATGGTCTTTCAGGGCTGGGGCCTTTTGATTGCCCGCGCCGTTCTCACGGTTCAGGATGTCGGTGACCGCCAGTGGCAGTATGCGCTGGGCGGTTTCTTCCAGGGCACTGTCGAAGACCTCGTTCATTTCATGCTGTGCCACCAGTCCCGAAGCGGTCACGCCCAACAGCCAGAGTAGGGTGACACCGAGTGTCAGGCCGATACCGAGTGTTTTTTGCAGGCTGGTTCTAGTGGTCATGTGTTTCCAGGCGATAGCCCATTCCCCTGACGGTTACGATAGCGTCCCGCCCCAGCTTTTTACGCAGACGGCTGACATAAACTTCGATGGTGTTACTTTCGATTTCGGCCCCGAAAGCGTATAGACGATCCTCCAGTTGCGATCGCGATAACAGCATTCCGGGTCGCTGGATAAAGCCCTCAAACAATGCCCACTCCCGTGCCGTAAGTTCTACCGGCAGGCCGTTGCGACTGATGCGGTGATCGCCAAGATCAATCATCAGCTCGCCCACTTGTATGATCGGGCTTGGATTGCCGCGATATCGGCGAGCCACCGCGGCCACGCGGGCCGACAACTCCGAAAGATCAAAGGGTTTGACCAGGTAGTCGTCAGCACCGGCATTCAATCCTTCAATCCGGTCAGACACCTGATCCCTGGCGGTCAGAATGATCACCGGTGTTGTTATTCCGGTAGCCCGGATCGTTCGCAAAAAGCCGAAGCCATGGCCGTCGGGCAGCATCAGGTCCAGCAGAATCAGGTCGTAGGCTGTGGTCCTGATACTCGCCTCAGCAAAGCGCAGAGTTTGCACCCAGTCCACGGCGTGGCCGTCGTCCGCAATCTGATCCCGGACCGCCTCGCCCAATCCCGCCGTATCCTCCACCAAAAGAACCCGCATTGTTCACCTCTGACCCAGCCCTGAAATCAAGATACTACAGCTCGAACCTGACAACAGCCTGAATGGTCAATAACGCTTCGATCTCTCTTCACCGACCTTCAGCTGGCTGTCAGGTTTGGGCGCTAGCCTTCGGGGGAATATTCCAGGTACCGATCGCAGGAGATGTGATGATGCGGATGATTTTTCCTTTCGTTGTGTTGGTTTTGGGCCTATGGGCCTGGAACCTCTTTGCAGGTCCTGGGGCCGGTTCTCCCTGGGCAGTCTATGACCAGAGCCTGCTGCTCAGTGGGCTGTTATCCATTGCTCTGATGTCACTAGCCATGATGTTGGCACTGCGCCCAGCCTGGTTGGAGAGACCGCTGGGCGGGTTGGATCAGATCTATCGCACCCACAAATGGGCGGGCATTCTGGCAGTGGTATTCGCCGCCGCCCATTGGCTGATTGAAATGGGTGACGATGTAATAGAGTCGGTGTTCGGAAAAGCCGGCAAGCTGCACGATCAGGATTATTCCGGGTTCATCGACACCATGCGCGATGCGGCGGAAGAGGTAGGGGAGTTCGCCATCTATCTGCTGTTCGCCATGCTGCTGATCACCTTGTTGCGCAAGTTCCCCTACAAATACTGGCGCTATTTGCATCGCGGCATGCCGGTGCTTTATCTGTTGCTCGCTTTCCACGCGGCGTGGCTTACTCCGCTGCAATGGTGGCAGCAGCCAATCGGTGTGCTGATGGCCATTTTGCTCTTTGGCGGCAGCATCGCCAGCGGGCTATCCCTGACCGGCAGAGTTGGTCGTCGTCGCCAGGTTCGCGGCATGGTCACCGCGATCAAAACACCAGACCGGGACGTCACCGAAGTTACCTGCCACATGGGGCCGGCATGGCCCGGTCACCGTGCGGGGCAATTCGCCTTTGTGACCTTCGACCGACTAGAGGGCGCGCACCCGTTCACGATTGCCAGTGCCGATAGGGAAAATGGCACGGTTACGTTCATCATTAAATCGCTCGGCGACTTCACCCGCAATCTGAGCCAAAAAATCAGCGTGGGGCAAACCGTAAATATAGAAGGCCCTTACGGCTGTTTTAACTTCGATCGCCGCAACCGCAAATCCCACCAGATCTGGATAGCCGGTGGCATCGGGATCACGCCGTTTCTGGCCTGGCTCGAAGCTCTAAGCAGCGCCACCGACGCCACCGTGCCTGAAGCCGATCTGCATTACTGCACGCGCAACGCCGGCCAGGATCCCATGGTGGATCGACTTCGGGCGCTTTGCGATGGCTTTCCCGGGATACACCTCGAGATTCATGACAGCAGCAAGGGGCAGAGGTTGTCTGCCGAGACGTTGTCTACCAACGGACGCTCGGCAGCAGGCGCAGAGGTCTGGTTCTGCGGCCCGGCAGGGCTGGGGGAAGCCATTAGAAACGGCTTGCGGGCAGCACCCTTCCGCCTGACTCGCTTCCATAAAGAAGCTTTTCAGTTCCGCTGAAATGGCCTCGTTTGTTCAGGTCGTTGTCAGGTTAGCGCCTTAGAGTGGATTTAACACAACCAGCAGGAGAGACACCATGAAGACCAAACCCATTATTCTGAGCCTGTCTTTGTTACTTCTGAGCGGTACCGCAGTGGCCGATGACGACTGCGATGATCCGGTGGCGAGTTGGCAGCCCCGTGAAAATCTGCGTGAAAAGCTGGAAGCCGAAGGCTGGACAGTTCACCGAATAAAGGTTGACGACGGTTGTTATGAAGTCCGGGGCCTCGATGCCGATGGGGTCAGGGCAGAAGCCTCTTTCGCGCCCGCTTCATTGACCATGATGAAATGGGAGCGTGAAGACAGTGACGATGAGGAGAGGGACCGCGGCAACAGGAAAAATGGACAGGACAATCCCAAAAGTCAGGCGCCACGCAACGGCATCGTCAAGGGGCGTCCCACGGTTACCGTTGAGTAACTGAGCGAATTTGCCCTGTTCCTTTAACGTTCATCAGGTTTTTGGAGACCATTTATGAAAACGTTTGTTCTCACTTGCAGCCTTTTCGCCGCCTTGGCTTTACCGGTATTCGCCCAGGCCCGTGACGTGACCTTCACTACGGAACTACAGAATTACGGCGGCGATGGAGCCTATCTGGCGCTGTATCTTACCGATGCCGCCGGAGAGTATCAGGGTACCCTTTGGGTTTCCGGGAAGAAATCTAAATACTACAAACACCTGGGAGGCTGGGCCCGGGGCAGTGGGCTTGATCCTGCAGAGTATGACGGCTTGACTGGCGCCAGTGTTACCAGTGGCCGCACGCTGAAAGTGACTCTGAACCTCGATGATTCGCTGATCGACAACGGCTATGAGGTTCGAGTCGACTCTGCTGTTGAAGATATGCGCGATATCAGAGCCGATGTGATAGCCCCCCTGACCACCGAAGGGTCCGGAAAGCCGGTTTCAGGACGTGGTTACGTGCGCGCTCTGACCTACGAGCTTCAATAATTCACCAGGAGCATCGGCTATTATGTTGCGCAAGTTCCACAGTTTACCGGGTTTGCTTGCAGGCGTGTTCCTGATCGTTCTCTCGGTCACGGGAGCTGTGTTGGCTTTGGCTCCGACGCTGGATAGAGTGTCAGCGGTCATTCCGGCTTCCGGTGAAGTCAGTATTGCCGAGCTGGCAGACCGGGTCGTTGCTCACTATCCCGGGACTGAGCAGATCGTGCGAGAGCCTTCTGGCAAGGTCATTGTCTATTACAGCCGTGACGGCCAGGCCGGTGCGGATCTGGTGAATCCGGTAACAGGTGAGGGCACCGCACCCTACGAACCTTCCGCATTTTTTGGCTGGGTCAAGGACCTGCACCGTGCGTTTATGCTGGATGATGCCGGTAGAGCGCTGGCCGGCGTATTAGCTGCTTTGATGGTACTTCTGTGTCTTTCGGGAATATTGTTGATAGCCCGGCGTACCGGGGGTTGGAAGAATATACTAAGACCGCTTTCCGGCTCAGGCGGGAAACGAATCCATGCCGAGCTGGCCCGGTTTGCCGTGCTCGGCCTACTGTTATCCGCACTGACCGGTAGCTATATGTCGGCACAGCGCTTTGGTTTGCTGCCGGAAGCGCCTGACACAGGGCCAGGGTTTCCGGCTGAGGTCTCGGGCGGGCAACCATCGCCTGTGGGCACCTTAAAAGCGCTAGGCAATTTCGATCTTGGCGAACTCCGGGAACTGGTGTTTCCCTATCCCGGTGATCCGCAGGACGTCTATTCGCTGTCAACCGCCGGCGGCTCCGGATTCGTGGACCAGGCTACGGGCGAGTTGCTGCAGTTCCAGCCGCGCTCTGACAGCGGCGTATTGCAGGACTGGATTGTACGTTTGCACACCGGTGAAGGCCTATGGTGGCTTGGCCTGATTCTTGGCGCTGCGGCACTGACTGTGCCAGCTCTCTCGATAACAGGTGCAACCATCTGGTGGCAGCGTCGCCGGTCTTCAGGGCAGCTTCCTGACAACGCCGATGCCGCTCAGGCGGATACAATTATTCTGGTCGGCTCCGAAGGTAATGCCACCTGGGGATTTGCCCAGGAACTCCATAGCAGCCTGAATAAGGCCGGTTTCCGCGTGCATTGCAGCGAGATGAATGCCCTGGCTAAGCAGTATCCGCAGGCTTCCAGGCTGTTCGTGCTGACTTCGACATACGGTGATGGTGATGCACCCGCATCGGCCCGGCAGTTTATGGCCAGGCTCAAAGAATTCCGGGCTGAGAAGAACCTGCGATACACGGTACTGGGTTTTGGTGACCGGCAGTTTCCGAACTTCTGTCAGTTTGCCTTGTCGGTGGATGCTGCGCTCGCCGGTAAAGGCGTCAGCCGTTTGCACGCCATTGAACTGATTGATCGGTGTTCTGCCTCGCAATTCAGTGAGTGGGGAAACCGGGTTGGTGAGGTTATCGGTACTCCGCTTTTCTTGAACTACTGTGCATTGCAGCCAGCAACGGTCAAACTGGAACTGGTAGAAAGGGCGGATTACGGGATTGCGGTTCAGGCGCCCACCAGTATCTTCCGGTTCAAACCGGCGGAGCAGGGCGGATGGCTAACGGCTTCTCCAAGAAGATTTAAAGCGCTGCCACCGTTCGAGGCGGGAGACCTTTTGGGGGTTATTCCCCCACACGGTCAACCCCCGCGGTTCTACTCGCTCGCGTCCTCGGCAAATGACGAAATTGTTGAGATATGCGTCCGTAAGCAGGCCGGCGGTCTTTGCTCCGGTTATTTGCATGACCTCAAGCCGGGTGATTGTATCGATGGCTTCATCCGCCCCAATCCAGGCTTTCGGCCAGCTACCGGTAACCGACCAGTGATTCTTGTCGGTGCAGGTGCCGGGATTGGTCCGTTAACCGGTTTCATCAGAAACAATACCAGTTGCAACCCTATGTATCTGTACTGGGGCGGTCGCGATGCCAGGTCAGATTTTCTCTACCAACCTGAGCTTGGGCGCTATCTTGAGGATCATCGACTGAGCGGGCTGAACACAGCCTTCTCAAGAACAGACGAGCGCGCCTACGTGCAGGATAAGCTCAAACAGGATGAATTAGCCGTGCGACAGATGGTTAACACCGGTGCGCAGATACTGGTCTGTGGTGGCCGGGATATGGCGGCGGCTGTGCGGCAGGTTATAGAAGACATTATCAAACCCTTGCACATCGATATTGAAACTCTGAGAGGCCAGGGACGTTATCTTGAAGATGTATATTGACAGATAAAGTGACAAGGTCGAACTGAGCCTATAATCCCAAAGCACCAAATCGCGTCCTGAACAGGAAGCTGAAAGATGCCATCCACAGAAAATGAAAGACTGCTCAGCGAGCACCAGCCTAATGCCGTTCGTGCACGGCTTGCTGGTCCCGTTAAGGCCTCGACGCTACCAGATGCTGTGCTTGGCGGCATCGATGGCTGCGTTACAACGTTTGCGGTTGTATCGGGTGCGTTCGGCGCAGGTTTCTCGCCACAGGTTGCGTTGGTACTCGGCTTTGCAAACCTGATTGCAGACGGCTTCAGCATGGCGGTAAGTAATTACGAAGCGGGCCAGGCGCAGTTGAATCAGATCAAATTTGCTGAACGCACAGAACGTGAACATATCCGTGCTGTGCCAGAAGGTGAACGTGAGGAAATTCGCCAGCTGTTTCAGGCGAAGGGATTCGACGGCGAATTGCTGGAGCAAGTAGTGGAGGCTATCAGTCGTAATCCCGATGTGTGGGTAGCAACCATGTTGCGAGAAGAGTACGGACTCTCGGGTGCCGGACTCAGCCCACGCCGAGCCGCGTTGACTACCTTCGCCGCATTTTTGTCGGTTGGTGCTTTACCTTTACTGCCTTATGCCATCCCGGGTATGGAGAGTCAGATTCAGTTCCTGACGAGTCTTGGTTTGGCAGGCGTCGTCTTCTTGGGTATCGGAATGCTTAAAAGTATCGTCTATGGCTTACCAGCAATGCGATCAGGACTCCGGACTTTGATCATGGGTACGGCCGCAGCGGGGCTGGCGTTTGCTACTGGGCATTTTGCGCAGGGGTTATTGGGGGGTTAGTTCTTCAGCGGTGAATAGACAATTTAACATAATATTCCCCTAAGAGCTGATATTCATTCGCGTACCCGCTATTGGAATTAACGGCGGATTTCTCGCTCTGTTCGCCCAATGAGTGTAGTTGCAGAATTGAATTTTTAAAGCACAACTCATGCTGAAATGAAAATTATTTAGCAAGGGCCAGTCGTCGACTAATTACTGCGCAACTTTATGAATTGTGGAAAAAATGGTGTCGATATCATTGATGCCAAAGGCTTAGCGTACAATTTTTTCCGTTTCGTGAACTGACCCCAATGAGTCCATCATCATTGGAGAGGACATCGAAGTGACCGTAACCCTGATCGATACCAACCGAATCAGACTGATGATAGAGGCCCCATCCCATGTTCCAGTGCATCGTAAAGAGGTGTTTCTGCGATTGAAGCAGGAGGAGTTACAAAAATCGGGGCCGGACTCACTCACATATCGAGGGAAAAATCTTCTGCGTAAAATCGGCTTTTCTAAGTGATCATCCTACCGGTTTTCATCATGCCCAATCTTACTAGGTTGACCGTGACCTTTATCTTTGTTTGATTGTTCTACACTCAGTCGCTGATTGTTGTCCATAAAGATCGAAGGCAGACTCTCTTTTGAGTCTACGTATTTTCTGGCCGACCGGACATCTCGCCAGCCGACCCAATGCATTAATTGGGACCACGACGCGCCCTGATCAATCAACCAATCTGAGACGCCACGACGCATCGAATGCGAACTGAAATGTTCCGGAATGTGCGCTCCATTCTCGCGCGCCTCGTCAAAAACCCTCTTCAAAATTTTATTGATGGAATTCGAGTTAAGGCCATCAGACCAAACCGCCCCCCAGCGGTCGACTTTACTGAACAAGAACTGGTCTTTAATTGTTTCAGAGCCGATATCGAGTCCCCCAAATCTGTCCTCGATCCACTCGGAAATTGCGTAAATAGGGCATAGTTCCGATAAAGCAACAAGCGTTACCTCTCGCCCCGAACTGCTGCGGTCGGCCTTTGAGGTGGGAATCATCACCGTCAATTTTGGCGGATGACTTCTCCAATCAAAAGTCAGGTGGGAAAGCCGTATATTCACCAATTCGCTCCCTCGAAGACCAAACCAAAATGCCGTGAGTAGCATGGCCCTGTCCCGCGAATAACGGCGCCACTCCCGATTAGCCGCACCTTCTTGACGATTTCTTTTATCCGCAAGAAAGCTCACGGTTTCCCTGAGGGTGTCTAAAGGCAGAGCATTCGCCTGTTTCTGGCTGGCATTATGGAATTTCCGAATTCCTCGCATGGTTTCTAGAACGAGTTTGCTCTTGTTCGGGTTAGAGCCGGTCATCTCTTCGTGCCACTTGCCAATCAATGAGCGGCGCTGTTCCAACGTCGCCACTTTCAGTGTCCCGGCATAATGACTCAGATAAAGAGACAGATCATGTGGCGTGCAAGGGAAGGGGCCTTTATACACTTCCCGATAATGCTTAATCGCGTTAGCGGTGGCGAGCTCGGTGTTGGTGCTCCGCGCAGCTTCTAGGTATTTAGTGAGTTTTGACTGGTCTGGGTGCCCTGGAGAGTGGGACAAGCTCTCATCTCCGAGGCCCCGTTTACGCTCATTACCCTGGCTTTCGTAGGATCCATTTCTGGTCATTTCACTGGCTCCCGCTGCGCTTACTTGTCCGCAAGTGAATTTCAATTTGTAACATTCAGAAGGCCCGACACAGGCCGCCACTCTGATGAGGGAGTTGCACCAGATTGGCCCGAAAATCCCAATGTCCGTAACCGGTCCTTGCATCAACGAAAACCTGCCTTTTACGGTCTTCCGGGAGATCCAAGAACAGAGGTTTTGGATCTAGCGTTCCGGCTAAGGTGTGCCAATGATCAGTGTTACGAAGCCGATACCTGGCTGCTGTGTACATGGTCAGAAATAACTCCTCCGCATGTGCAGCCGGAGCGGTCTCAATGAGCAGTTCCGGAAACCCAATTTTATCAAAACCCACCGTATAGCTGAGACCATCTACATGCCGGACGTGTAAACCAAAACGTCTAATGGTCGCGCGAATAGCATTCGCATGCTGTTCCAATCCGTTCTCGAAGCAAGTTAATTCCATCAGCAGCTCTCCATTGACTGTATCAATATCCACCGTACCCCAGTAATCAGAACCGACAAGGTACCCCGCTGAATGTCATACAGCTTGGCATCTAGCTCAGTCAGTTTCTTCATTGCTGTGTAACCAGGTGCCAGGGATATTCGAACTGCTCTTTACCTGCCTGCTTCATTTCATCGTGGTTTCGGATGACCCGATCCCAAAAACCAAGACTTAGCCACCCTACTCTCCCAGTATAGCATCAAGATGCGATAACCTTCTATTATCGAATCTTGGTTTTTAACATAAAAGTGTGACTTTTTCTTATTTCGTGTTTCTTTTCGTTCGTTTCGTTATACTATTCATAGCAATACCCAAAGATGAATACCGGAAATTCGAAGAGCGCCAGGGATCAAACGCTGAAAATTCACTAATTCATTGTTTTTGATCGTTTTTTCTGTGTGGAGACTTACTATCATGCCAAGACCAGCCAAAATCACTGAATCAGCCGTCGAATCAGCTGTGGCTGAGCTAAAAAGCACCCATACACCAGTCAACCCTTACCAGGTCCGCAAAATTCTTGGTGAAGGATCCATCGCGAAAATTGGTTACTTCCTGAAAGCTCTGGGACATACGACGGACTACAGCGCCGAAAAAGACGACCCCCTTACACTGAAGCTGGTCAACATGCTCAGGCCGGTTGCCCTTGAGCTGGATGAGCAGTCCAAAGAACGAATTCGACAAGCAACCCAACAGCTCAATACCGAGCTAGAAGAAAAAGCTACTCTGGTAAGCAGTTTGGAGCGCCAGCTCGGGGACAAGCAGTCAGTAATCGACGAGTTTGAAGCAAAGCTCGAAAAAGCTATTGCGGAGAGGGATCTCAGTCGCGATAAGAGTCAAAAACTTGAAGTAGAGCTCGCCAGACTTGAGGAGAAAGTGATCCAACAAGCTGAGCAATTAGAAGCCGCAAAATCAGTAATACAGCAGAAGGAATCTGAAACGGCCGAAGCTCACAACGAAATGAGAATCATCATTAAAGACAACAACATCGCGCGCCAGGCTATGCAGGAGAATCACGAGGCGGAAATCAAGATATACAAAGAAGAGCTGGATAAACGCAGTGAAGATTACAGTGCCCTTTCAGCAGAACTGGAAGCAGCCCGTTCAAGCAGCGAATCTCTACAGGAAAAGATACGTCAGCAAGTAATCGAAAAGGAAGCCGCCAATGGCGAAGTTGAAAGCTTGAAGTCCGAAGTCGTCAATAGGGAGCAGCAGATAGCATCCCTCAGAGAGCAAGTTAAGAAGGTCGAGCAACGTCTCTCTAAAGAACGCGATTCGCACCAGCTCGAAAAACGAGAATGGCAACAAAAGCTCTCTGCAATTAAGGCTCGTAACGTATCGCTGTCCGGCGACAATTCACGACTGGAGAATGAGCGTGCTTTTCTTCGGTCTTTGATTGACAAATTTCAGATTCCCCAAGAACAGACGGGCGGTCTTTCAGAGAGCTGAACCGCAAGGAATCTACACTCACCCAGAGTCGGACCATGTTGGCGTTGAGGCAATTCATTATCCAGCGACACCCGGGAAACAGACGCTCCGGGCTTCAGACATTCGGCGACGATAGCTCTTTGGAGTAACGACGACGTTTTTGGTAGGCCTTGGTTACGCTTATGTTGGTCATATTAAGTGTCCACTTAAAAATAAGTGGAAACTATCCTGACGGCCGCAGCGCCTGGCTTAAGATGGGTTTGCCGGACGGTTACGTTAAAGTCTCTCAAAACCTTACTCTTGGGGGTGCACCAACCGGATAGCATTCATAGAGCCTGAGCGGCTGTTATAGGTGTAGCCTCCACTCCAGAAATGAGCCCGCCACGCGGCGTCAAGATCGAGTCCAGAGCCTATCTCTCCTCCAACCGAACCGGACCAAACATCATAAAGTGGTGCATCGGGAAATGCCTCCAAGACAATTGTTGGCTTTTGATAATCCCGACCTTCGCAATAATTGAGAGGGCCGAATTTTTGAGGTCGCTCGGTTGAGCAGTACAGCAAGGTCGCTAATTGATCAATCGTCGGTAACCGCCACTCTCCGCTTGGTAGCGGCAACTTCAGGTCGACCACGTATTCAGCGGGCAAACTCTCGATGTCGGCCCAAGTTCCATAGTTTTCTACGGCATCATACCAATTCATCTCTTGAGGGATGCCGGTACATGTTTGGTCCTTCAAATTCCATTCCTGACCAACTGAACATCGCTTCCAGTAAAGTGCGTTGACCGTGTCTAATATGACGTCACCACGTATATTGACTGGCTTATAGCGACCGGCAATCACTGCGTCAGGGTCACGAACCAATGCGCTTACTTCACCACTTGAGGAGCTTTCCTTTCCTGATCTGACAGCTGTAACGATGGCGAAATAGCCAACACCATTCCTCAACTGAGTAATAGTTAACGGTGACGAAACATCTCGCAGCCAGGTTCCTCCATCATAGGACGAATAATTTTCAGTTCTGATTCCGGGCTCATTGGCGTAGTAAATATTGTATGAATCCGCGCCCGAAACCTCATCCCAGGTCAATGAAAGTTCCCCGTCACCGAAATCAGCTTGTAGATTTTTGGGGGCCTGAACTGTGACTGGCTGGCTTTCCTGTTCATTTTTCGAAGAGGAGTCTCCTCCACCGCTTCCGCCACAACCAGCAATCAGCAGTGCCACGACGTATAGACTGAAATTCTTGAGGGTTGACCGCAGCACCCGATCTCCGCGATCCATCTTGCCTTTGGCAAATATGACCAATTCCATTTTCATAACTCGTCCCTGATCACTCTTTTGATTTTTATATCGTCAACCTAGCCTCAAGAATAATGAGACACAAACTTACCTAACAACCGCGCACCAGTGAGAAGGCAGCTGAAGGTCGGTAGCCACCCTTTCAACTTGAAGCAATACGATTCTGTCTAATATATGACCAAGTGATGTATCTGTCACTCTAAGTTTCTGAGCTGGTCTCTAATAATTGCTCTGATGTAGCTGTTGGGACAGTTGGTTTGGTAAGGATCCGTAAAGTCATTGACGAACGCATTCGTTATCTGGCTGATCCGATCCAGTTCGTCTGTAGAGAGATCGTTGAATGAATCTCCACTTTCCTCATGAATCAGAGACATTACGACATAGGCAGCTTTCTCTCGCTTCACCTTCGCTTGACTATTCAGGGTGTTGAGCTCTTCCTGTGAGATGGCTGACTGGAATGGGTAAAAACCGCCGACTTTCCACCAGGTTTTCAGGTGTTTTTCGTCAAAATTGATCGGATATTTCTTTTTAAGTGCATCAAGAACGTGACCGATCTTCCTCATCGGTGGCGCATTCTCGGAAAACCAACCACGGACAGCGCCATAGGAAAGGTCTCCAAAATGCTCTGGGCTTGCTTGAACCAGATAGCTATGGAGATCAGTGATTTTCCCTCGATTTTTTTCGAAGCCAATCTGAGCGAGAAGATGTTCCAAGCGCGATCCAGGGGTCTGGAACTGCTCGGTGTTGTCCTTTTCCATGACGACCATTATAAGATTCGTTCTTGTTGCCTTGGCCGGTTACAGTCCAGCGCTAATTCTAGATATTAGTGATCAGTGTCGTAAAAATATGACATTGAAAACAATACGCCAGAATTTTTCGTCAGTCCATCATGGAAAGTGGTTAATCCAATCTTTGGGAGCTAGTTTCCGGGGCCTATACGAACTACACCCAGCGATCGCTACTATTCTCCCCTCCCCTCAGCACACGATGGCCAAATGCAAGCCCCCCCACTAAAGGTGAATTTTGATCGCAGGATTAGCTGCAAAGGCTCTCAAGGATGGGAAACAGGCTCGATTTAGTAAGTAGACCTTCAGTTCACTCTTTGAACGCTGGCCCTCCACTGAAACGGTCACGATATTTTGTCCATCTGTTCCCCTCTGATGAATATCCAAAACTTCCAGTTCTCGTTGGAGAACTGTGTAAACCCGCTTATCCCCTGCTCTCTTTTCGTACAGGCGTTTCTTTAGCGAGTTCTTATCGAGGAAGAGATTAAAAATTGCCGGAGTGACCAGTGCGACGTGGCCATCAAGGATGTGGACAGGCGCCTTAGGCTCATTTACCCGAATTTGCCGGCGGGCAATGCCTTTCAATAACCAGGCCAGGAAGTCATTTTCTCTCAAAATATCTTCCTGCACTTCACGTTTGGTCTTCCAGTGCTCTACAGCCTTCTCTGAGGTCAAACCGTGAGCTTTGCTTCCTGGTTGAGCTCGAGCCTGCGATTGTTTTTCCTTGGCCTCTTCAGGTTCCGCACCGCCCTTCTCTTTGTGAGCCGTAGTTATCTTTGAAGTGACAGGACCGGTGGCTACTTTTGGTGCTTTCTGATTGTGCTCATTGTTATGGCTTTCTATGCGCAGGTGATCCAAGTGGCCTTCCCCTGCCTCTGGATCTGGTTCAACGACCCGAGATATCTCCAAGGGGGTACCATTACGGTCGATTGGCGTGACAGTGCCATCAAACATGTCTGGCTGGCTTGTTGGCCAGATGATCTCGTTTTTAAATCTCAGGAAAGTTAGTTTTTGCTGCCAATTCTTTCCGTGGTCATTGATTTCAGCGTACCAGACGCTATCTCCATCGGGATTTGGAACAAGGCAGTCGTGGTCATTCAGAATGCCGAAAAGAGTGACAACATTTTTGGGGATCCCGGAGTGACCTTCGTTGATCAGTTGGATTCGTACTGCCTCCATTGTTGCCTTAGATACCACCCAGGTATCCTGATCGGTAACCCAAACTGCGGCGCCTGGTTTGTTTCGCTTGAGGTCGCCATCGTTAACCAGTTTACGGAGTGAAACGATGAGCTTTTCATAGAGTGGGACTGTGTTTGTGTGGTCAGCTTTCTTGCCGGTATTCGCACCAACGTTCTTTGAAACACTTGCCCCATCAGCAGCACGAACAATTTCTGCGATTACCTGACCTCCAAAAGTAGAATGTGAAATTGTGCTAAACAACTGTGAAATTAACTCTAGATCCTTGAATAGCCAGGTGGCAGCTTCCTTGGTGAGAAGTCTTGGTAGTAGCGACATCGCTGATTTCTCATGCAATGTCTTGGCTAGCCGTGTGTTCTCGATTTTTCTTCTGAACCGGTAACGGTACGCAGCACCTGGTGGGATGTTTCCATACCAAGGGTGCCAAATCTGAAATTGTTTTTCAGGTAACCGGTAGACCACTTCGATATCAGTAACGATTTTGCCTAAATCGTGAGAGAGTATTGCGATCATGGCTGCGAATCGCCAACGGTCCGCGGACTCCGCAATAGATTCTGGTTCCGCGTTGGGTGGCAGGATGTATCCCTGGGATATGCGGACGCCTGCGTAGAGTGCTTCCAGAGTGTGATCGATTAATCCGCCTGACTCTGAATGGTGATGGATCTCGGAGGCTGGGACTTCCTGGACTAGCTCGGCGAATTGCTCAATAGCGTAAAGATAGTGTTTGTTCCACACTTGCTCCGTGACACTGAACAATCTCTTGACCCTCGAGATAAGCTCAGTCCTTTTTGGCTGTTTTAATAGATCCTTACCTGAAAGGGCTACTGCGTATTCAGGTGTTTTGGGTTCTGGTGAGCTAGTTAGTTCTTTCGGTATCAATCGTTTAAACATAGAGTCCTCCGCAGAGTGATTCTGATCGAACCCCATTGAAACCTGTACTAAAAAGGGTCGAATCAAGATGACCCAAAACGAAGTGAACGTAATAGCTTGGTGTTAGAAAATTGGGCATCTAACCACCTACCCTAGAGTCAGATGTGGCTATTCCGAAACTCGTCCCATTCACTTTGAAGATTGATCCAAAAGATCAGCGGCTGGTTAAGATGCTTTGCGCGAAGGATGAATCCATCGATTACCAATACCAGCTTTTGGACTCTGCAGTAGCCTGGGCCTTTGAGCATCGTGTCTCTTTGATGCCCATTGCCCCTCAGAGGAATGGTGTTAGCAAAAGCTACTATATCTGTGAGTCAACGGAATTGTTGATGGACCTGCAGTCTTTCTGGAACTGCAATACCACTCGTGCTTTGCATACGGCCCTGTTTCATTTTCTTAGAGCCCGAGCGGCTGTTTCCGATTAACGTTTAGTTGTCATCTGTTTCTGCTCCCCTGCCCTGCTGAGAAAATTCTTTAATTGATCATGTCAGAAAATGTTGCAGCTTGTTGCGTCGTATTCTGGATCGTAGATCGGGTTAAAGAAAAAAGCTGACAAGTTTTTTTCTCTGATTATTAAAGACAAAAACGGATTAATAACGGGTTAACAACGGTAGTGCTACGGAAGACCTTGTTGCGATCGGGCCTGTAGGCCTTGTGGGATAACGGTTTAGCGTAGAAACTGCTATGACAAACCGTAGTAGTTTGCTGCGTGTAACCAGAGTAAACCGCTCTCTTTAAACAGAGTGAATTGCTCGGGCAAACCTTAGTGTTTTTCTATCTCAAACCCTAAACACTCAAATTTATACATTCCTGTCCACAGGTTATAAACATGATATACACAGCTTTGTCCACAAAAATCTACTTAGTAGTTGCCTGAGCACCGTCAATCTATCAACTTCTATCTCAAACCGCAGTAATATTTTTGACCTCTATCTCAAACCCTAGTAATTCTCTATCTCTAACCCTAGTAACAGTTCGAGCGTTTTCTTTAGCTATGGTTCGACAGCCTCCTTAAAAATACAAAAAAACAATATAAAACAATAGGATAGAGATTTTCTTGAAAATCTAAAGTATTTTTCCCTTCTATTTAGTGATCAATCCCCCCAGTTATTTTTTTTGCTTCAGCAAACTCTTCTCGGACACTTCAATGCTTTTTTAAATCAAGCGATAGTAAACGTATGCCCTTAGTGTTCCTGGGATCTGAGCCTAGCGAGCAAGCTATGGTGACTCTAAGACAGGCATGCCTCCAATCCCTTGTGCGACAAGGGACAAGCCCTGAGGAACAAACTCTATGGCAAACCCTAGTATTGTGTTTTTCGTATTAAAAAATTCCTGAATTGCTCGATTTTTGGCCTAAAGGTTACTCAGGTTTGAGATAGGAGTTTAAATTAGGTGGGTCAGAGTACTAGGGTTTGAGAAAGGAGGCGTGTGGTAGTTAGCCGTTTGCTTGGGTTTGAGATAGAAGTGGGTTCTTCAGGAAATACTGCAGGCTGGGATAGACAAGATTTAAAGCCAAAAAACTATGGTTTGAGATAGAAAAGGCAAGGAGAGGCTTTTGTGCTGGTGGTTTCGTAAGGGGCTTACTTGATGGAGTCTTAGGCTTTACTCATCGAAAGGAATCTGATCGATATCTTGGACTGAGTCGTCGCCCTGCCCTGCCCTCGCTTCTGACCACCAACCTTTTTCGTCAGCCTGTTGATGATCTCGCTTGTCTGAGATCTGGGCCTGTGCTTTTCCAGCAATGCGATTTGCTGTTTTGTTACTGGCCGCTTGCTGCTTTGCAAACTCATTCGTAGCTCTTAACTCAAACAGCCAGTCGACGATCTTGGCTTTTATCTTCTTTGGTGTGGCTTCATAGCTTTCAATCACCCGCTCAGCGATAAGCTCTTCAAGGATGTCCTGCAGGAGCGCTTTATCCTGGTAGAGGTTTTTGTAGGGAGCTTTCATGGCGGCAACCAGGGTTGAAAGTTTGACGCGATACGGGTTCCCCGGCCCGGCTTGGATCCAGCGATTACACAGCCGCTTATAAATCAAACGTGTGTACTGTCCCTTAAAAGAAAGAGCCTTTTTGTAGTTATAGCGACGGTAGTTTGCAGTCATGATGATGCTGGTCACCATCGGATGAAAGCAAACAAAGGATTTGGTCTCACCTTTCGTGGCCTTTTCTGCGAAGGCTAGAAATGGGAGGAACGGTGCCGAAAAACTGATGGAGCCATCTTCGGCATCGAATTGGAGATGGGCCCGGTTTAGTACGGTGATTGCTTCACGGATTTCGGAGTAAGAATATTGAACCTTACCGTTATTGATCCGTTTGAGCTCTTCATAGACCTCATAAAGGCTGAACTCAATTCCAACTAACTGCTGTCCCTTGCTGTCACCCGAGGTAATTTCATAGGCTTCTGCCCTTCTCTCTGTGGCGAGCTTTCGAAGTACGTCTTCAATGATCTCTTCTCTGGCTCCAGGTCGCACAAAGACTCTTTTCTTTGTGCCATCGGGCATAATGCGTTCAATGTTTGCATCGGTGACCGAAACATTAATGATTAAGCCGTTGTACTCCGTTTGCCGCACGAACTCAGTGTCATCCGCAGCAGCTGAGAGCCGATATTTCTTCTTTTTGTCGTACTCGAATTTTCCTACGGTGTCATAGATCTCGAAGGAATGGCTGTAATTCTGATCTATTAAGGGATCCAGCCCGAAAAGATCAAGCTTCAGCTGAGACTTTTCTTTTTGTTTGAGAACCTTCCTGTCCATGTGCCCTTCCGCGTCAAGCTAAGTGTCCGGTATTCCGATATCGAACGTCGGATTTTACGAGCCAAAATTATCAATGAATCGCTTGGTTTTGTGTATGTCACCAAAAAGGCATTTTCAAAGGCATTCGGTAACATTAGACTATGATTATCCTACATGTATTCTGGATGTCAAATAATCAGGAAGGGTATCAATATGGCTGACAATGATTCGGAAAAAAGTTACCTCGAAGCTGCGCTGAAAAAGATCAATACGGTCGTCGCGCGCGGTGAAAAAATCATGAAGGAGATCCCTGGCCTTGTAAAGAAAGCTCAGATTGATAAGCACGACTTGACCTGGCTTGAGGAGAGTGAGGTTGATGATAGGGTTCAACAGCGTCGATATGGAACCACGCAAGCTGCTGAGTTAGCAGGAATTAGTGTAGGCCTTCTCTATGCTGCTGAGCAAGATGGTCGCCTGCCTGAACCAGAATATCGCAGCGATACGGCGAGGAAGGTACGAGCCGGTTACACCATAAACCATATCAACCATATGCAACGTGTCTTCAATACCGCCCCCAGGAAACCAGAGGGTTCGTCTGCTGCGATTGCTGGAATTTTGAATTTGAAGGGCGGGTCTCAGAAAACAACGACCTGCCACCTATTCTCACAGTACCTCGCAATTCGCGGGTATCGCTGCTTGCTTCTGGATACCGATCCCCAAGGTTCTTTGAGCTTCTATTTTGGCAAACGCCCTGATGACAATGTTCATTACGAAAACACTGTCGCCCCTTTTTTTCTGGAAGACGATGAAGCTCTAGTCGAGGCAGGCCACCCGGAAGGATCTTCGAGGTCTTTGCACTATGCAATTCAGAAAACCTACTGGGATAACATCGATATCATTCCTGCCTGCCTTCAAAACCTCAATATTGATCTTTTGATGCCTTCCGTGATGAATGAAGCCAACGTACCAATGTTGGATCGCATCATGAAATTACGAAACGGCCTGTTGGAAGTGGGTGAAAACTACGATTTCATTATCATTGATGGTACCCCCTCACTAAACCTGTCAACGCTGAATGTTGTAAGCGCTTGTGATGTCTGTTTCGTCCCGACACCAGCTGCGATGCTGGACTTTGCCTCTACGCTTCAGTTTGCAGGCCTGGTTGCGGAGACTGCTGAGATGTACAAGCAAGAAAAAATGTATCCGAACATTCCGGATATGCGTTATTTCATCACAAAATACAGCGGATCAAGCTACGCCCACTTTATGGGGCAAATAATCCGTCGCGTTTTTACTGTTGAGAGAGGTGATGTCCTATCTACGGAGGCTCACGCCTCGGATGAAATAGGGAAGGCCAATACCAGCACTTACTCCATCTATGAGAAGAACCCCGCTGAGTCAGATAACCGAAAACGACTGAAGAAAACGATAGAGATGTTCGATCGGCTCTTTGAAGAAATGCATGATGCGGTCTGGGAAACTTGTTTCGAGGATGCCTTGCGCTCATCACACTTGGATAAAATCGACGAAATTATGTCTAGTGCGGATCTTGCTCGTGATGACCTTAAGAGAGCCAACCGCTTGTCAGATAAGGAGGCCTAAAGATGGTTAAGCCTAACAAGTATGGAAATATCGATGAGCTTCTCCCTGGTGGGGGTGAAGAAACGGATTCGTCATCCAGTACTCGTAAGAGGAGGCGTCCATCGCCAGCTCTTGGTGCGATGCAGGGGGAAAGACGCCCAATTTCTGTTACAGAATCGCTGAAAGAGGAGAAGGCTAAAGCCGAGCGGGCGCTTGAAGAAGCTACATCAAAGTTTGAGGAAGAGAAACAAGAGCTTCTCCGCCTTCTTGAGAGCAAAGAGTCTGAGGAGAAGGGCAAGCCTATTGTATTGACAATGCCTGTTACTCAGCAGGAAGTGGTTTTCGAGCTTCAGAGAATTGACCCATCCAAAATCGATGTTTCTCCGGAAAATGAGCGCATTCAGGAGTTTCTTGATGAGATTTCACTGAGAGACATTCTTCCATCTATCAGAAAACAAGGGCAGCAGTTCCCCGGCACTGTAAGGCCTAAAAAAGATGGTCGCTTTGAGCTCATTGAAGGTTCTCGACGGTTAAAGGCGGCTGTGCTTGCCAAGAAGCCGTACCTGGCTCTCGTCGGGGACGTTCCAGACGCCGACGTACGTGAATTGAGTGTTATTGAGAACAAGCACCAGGATGTTAGTTATTTCGAAAAAGCGAAAGCCTGGGAGCGGCAAATTAATGATGGCGAGTTTGCCAACTGGACACAGTTGGGGGCCGCTAAGGGTATTAGTTCGTCAAATATCAACAGATACAAGGCGTGTGTTGAGCTTGATGAAAAGTTTGTGCGCATTCTGCCATCACCCTCTGATATGCCTCTTTCTTATGGAGAGATGATATCGAAGCTGAGAAAGAAGAATGAAAGATCCCTTTTAGCCAAAGTGGATGAGCTGTTAGAGCTTCGCAAAGAATCGATGAAAGAGGGTGGGGAGTCGCTGGGTGTTGAGGAGGTTATCAAAGCGCTTAAAAGCTCTGTTCGAGTTAGGCAAGCCCAGCCAAAAGCTAAAGCTCCTGTGCTGTACAAGTCGCCTGAAGGTGATCGTTTTCTGAAGCATGGCATCACTAACAAGGGGACCACAAAGTTTGAGATTGATGGTGCGGACGAAGAATCTCTCTCGAAGATTGTGGAGTTTCTGACAAAGACGTTAGGGGTTGAACTTAACGAGAGCAATTGAGGTTCTGGCAATTCCCGCGACGGGAATTGCTAGGAAATCCCGGAGATTCCCGTTGCGGGAATTTTTAGCAAAAAGCCGGATTCCCGCCGCGGGAATCCGGCTTTTCTTTACCCCTAACCACTTGAAATTAAAAGGGTATGTTTATGGATCGCCTTTAAAAGTGCGGAAAAAGTTTCCGGCTTTTTGGGCAACATAGCTGAGAAATCAGGGAAACTTTTTCCTCCTTTAACGGCGGAACCGGAGAGAAAACGGGGGAAGAATTTCCGTTAAATCCCGGGAATAAAGCGTGAGGAATTCGGGATCTGAGATGAGAGATCAAAAGTACTCCGATGGATTAAAACCCAGTTTTCGACACAGATCATCCAGGTCATCCAGGTCATAAAAGTTCAGAGTGATGGTTCCGTTCTTTCTCTTCTTGTTGAATCGAATGTCTGTGGGGCGGCCGGTCACTTCACTCATTGTGCTGGCAAACCGAGCAATATCGACATCCTTTTCCTGCGTATCCCCACGAGCTATTGATTCAAATTCATGGACAGGGGAGCGGGCTACTAAGAGTTTTCTCAACAGCTTCTCACGTGTTGGGAAATCGAGCTTTGCGATGGCACGAAGGTGACCAAGGGTAATTCGATCAGGATTGTTAAACCACAGATCCATTTCCCCATCGGTTAAAGCCTGGCTGACTCTGATGAAATGAGTAACTGTATAAACCTTCTCAATACCCAGGGCTTCACGGATGTCTCTGTTCTTGTATCCATCCTGGACCAGAATCCGAATGACGTGGGCTGTGATAGGGTCAGAAGAGAAGTGTGGTTGGGATTTGTAGTAGTCGATTGCCTCTTCGGCGTCCGTTAAAAGCGGTAAATGAGCCATCCTGACCGACCTTTGCGTGTAGGTATGGGTTGCAACCGAGTGGGGTAGCATTCTTGCCCATCATTATAGTCACGTGACTAACAAATAAAACTTCACGTTGTGGGAAGGCCTAATCATCAGCGTTTAGTCATATGACTAATTGTATTGGTTAGATCGGACCAAGATCGCTGTCATTTGTAGAATGCGGCTGGTGAGGGTAGGGCGGGTCGCCATATAAATTTCGCCCGAGGGCGCCGTGGAAAGCCATCATGCGCCTTGGCAAAGTTTCGCGAACATCGAGCAGGCTAGTCTGAAGGCTGGTGTTACGTATACCTTGCCAGGCCTGTGCATGCCTGACAACCGTGATCAATGTCTAAAAAAAACGTCTCAATAAATTTTTAAACTCTAAATAAGTCGAAAAAAATTGACACAAAGCCTCTTCGGGCTAATCATGTCGGAAAAACATGGCATAGAGTTTGTTCTGAAGTACGGATGCTGCTCTCGAGTTCCGAGGTCTCCTCTAGTGTTCGAAAAGAAGGGTTCCGTGGCGAATAACTGCGCCCGGGCTTAGCTTTTCTAACAGCCATGACCCATGGTTAGCCGACACAGGGGAAAACGTCGTGGCCACCAATGTAAAACTCAAAACTGAATCTTCAAGGTTTCTTTCCACTATTTTGGTTAGCGCACTCGAATCCTGCCGTGAAGGGGATTTCGGGTTACAAGAAGATCTGGGCCTATCGCTTGAAGCGATGCAGGCTTTGGATCAGTTGAAGGCTGATCAGATCCAGTCGATCTCAGAAAATTACGTCCGGGACGTGCCTAATCTCAAATGGTTTCCCGTTGATGTGTCTAAGCTGACGCGAATCATTGAGATAGAAGCGAGGGAAGCACAGCGCTATGTCATGATCGATGAATTTCTTCGTCGAGGCGCATGCAAAGAGATGATGGCTGAGCTGTTTGGACTTCGAAGCACCCAGGTTGCAAGCCGAAAACGATTCCTGAATGTTCCGACTGTGAAAGGGCGCCTTCCAGCTACGACTCTCGATGAACAGCGCAAAGTTTATGATGCATGGTTAGCCAATATAACGATTGCCGATAAGCGTCAGCGCATGCTTGTCGTTGCTAAAAGCACGGGAATCCCGCTTTCGCAGATTTACCGTGAAGTCCAAATCATCGAACAAGTTGCTGCAACAGCCCACAGCAATGCCTCCCGAATCTGCGCTTGAGGATAGAACAATGACGAAAGAAGCAAAAAGCAAAATGGCATCGATTGCTCCAACACAGGATATCGAAATCGAGTTAGCCACAAGGCCAGCATTAAGGCTTTGGCAAGGCCGTGAAAAGACAGAGAATCGTCACGGCATTCTGGGCTTGCCTGGTTTCTGCTCTCGAGTTCGCTCCATTGAGCAGGCTATCAGAGAGGACGACCCCTACGCTGACTATCACTTCGCTCAGATTGAAGAGGGCATCGAGCACCTCTCCGAGGATCTGGATGAAGAACTGAAAGACATTAAGGCGTTCATTGATGAAAACATTCCACCTGCAATGCGTCTGCCAGATGTCGCGAGTAAGAATCCAGCAGTAGTTCCAGTGCGGTTTGCTTCAAGGTTGGGGTTTCAGTTGGTGTACCAGTTGCTGAAGGTTGATCAGATTGTTCTGAGTGTTCTATTGGCCAATCACATTGGCTTGCTTCCGAATAAGGAGAAGTTCCAGACATTGGCTAGAGTTGAGAAAAGAGTAAGAGGAGTCCTGCACCTCGTTTATCGGTATCGCCATACCGGAGTGACCCGGGACGATATGGCTGCAAACAATCAGCGAGCGCAAAAAGCGAAAGAGCTGATGGGTGATTTGGAGATCGGATATCTTGAAGGCAGTACAAGATCGGATAATGCCCCGACGTTACCGGTTAAAAGGCTCCAGACGCTTGGCGGTGAACTGACGAGACACCCTAAGGCGAAAGGAAAATTACAGGATCCTCGCTTGACTGATCTGGAGTCAGAACTAGACCGAGTTCTTGCCGAACAGGAAGCTACTGCAACGGCATGAGTGCTTGAGAAACGTAATTATTAAGGCGCCTTCATTCGGCGCCTTTTTTCGATAGGTACTTGGATCAGAACCGGACTGATCCTGGATCATAACCAGCCCTGTAGCTGGATCAGAACCGGTTATCAGTGGTTGGATCAGGGGCAGAAATTTGATGGCCGACTCTTTAAATATAAATTTACTAATACCTTTTAAGGATAATAGTGGTGCTCGACGTAATCTCTACAAGGCCGAGATCGAGAAATTCCGAGCACAGTTGGATGCGAGGGCATCAGAGATTGGGGATGATCTCGCGACTATTTTTGGTGATAACTTTGAGTTGGCGATCAGCTCGAGATCAGACGGAACGACAAGAAAATACTTTTGGCGGTTTCGATCGAGCAAACGGGATCGGAAGTATGTCCGACTTGCGGCAGTCTCCATCCAGGACTACCTCAGAAGTCTCGATCGCGAAGAGGTGCGTCACTTGAAGGTTCTGGAGGAGGAGATTATCTATCTCAATGCGAACTTGCGCTTGCTGAAGGCAATGGCAGACTCAATTGAGCAATCAGAAAATGAAATCGCTGAGCTGCGAGAGCTGGCTATTTAGTTGAAAAACGGAAGGGCTTCTGTAATAGTTCCTGAATCACCCGCAGCCTACGGGCTTATCTGCGAAGAGTCCCTTCGCTATTCTGAACAACACCTCCATTGTGCCAACCCGGCATCGGATCAGGCAATCTTGCTTTTACCTGCACTATTTTGAGCGCTAACCAGAATCACCTGCGAAGCAGGGTAGGGGGAGTCCGGTTAGCGTTCACAATACAACCTTCTCGATGCTGGAAACTCGGTCAGCAAGCAAGCGATTCTTGTATGATGATGACGCCAAACGCCGAGTGGCTTTTGTGTAGCGAAGCTATGCCGTGCGAGTGCTATAGGCCCGCACGAAAAACTAGGGGAAAAACGATCCCGCCGCCCCATTTCCGGATCAGTCTCCAAATATGGGTTTCGCTGAGCCCAGTCTTTATTTAATGAGGGGAGATCATTGATTGATCTCCCCTCAGCAATTTCGTTCGCGCCCTTAACTACTTTATAACCCTCCGAATAGGTCAACAGGCCCTGACCTAAAAAAGCAAAGACATGCCCATCCCCGAGTTACCGTGAGTCTGCTTAACCGTGTTGAGGTAACTCTAATGAAATCAATCTCACTTGCCCTAGCTCTGAGTTGTTTGAGCTCATTCGCACAGGCAGACACACACCCGGGAAGTCCAGATGAAACTGTCGAGCGGATTCAAACGGGCCGCTACAGCTATGTAAAGAATATCCCGCCGGCAGATCAACTGAATCCCTTAAAGGTCGTGGTCCGCACTAACATTCCGCAATCAGTCAGCTCTGTCGGACAAACCGTTGAGTTTTTACTCGCACGTTCCGGGTATGTCCTGGCGGATGCGGCGGTGTTAAGCGAAGAGGCTAAAGCGTTGCTCAACCTCCCGTTGCCAGCAATCCATCGAAAAATAGGACCAATGACGCTCGACAAAGCGCTGACCACTCTCTCCGGTGAGGCGTTCGAACTTGTCGTTGACCCTGTGCACCGGAAAGTTGCATTTGAACTTGCGTCAAACCTGGTTGCGAGGAATCAGTAATGCCGAAGCTGGGTCAAAGTATTATTCGCTCCATTGAGGGTGGTAAACGTCGAGATCGGGTTGACCAAGGGGCGTCTGATGATGAATTCGCAGAAGCTGGACTTTCTGAGTCTGCCACGGTCCATAGTGGAGGTATTGAAGACCCGACTCTGGATTTGCCTGAAGAGATATTTGTTCAACCGGAAGTCGAGTCTCGCGGGGAACCGGAACCCATTCCCGTTTCAGAACAGCCGAACCAAAAGAGTCGTAAATCGAATCCAGGCGGCGGAAAGTTTCTCATAGCGTCCGCATTAACCATCTCATTGGCTGCACTCGTTGCTAGTGGCTATATCGGGTTCCAGCAAGTAACAGGCGAAGTTAACGTCAGTCAGTCGATTAGCGATATCAAAGAAAGCCTGTCTGCCCTCGCGAGTCGCGACAATGAAATCGCTGAAGACTTGTCGGACACGCAGTCGATCGTTCAGGTCAACGGTTCAAGAGTGACAACGATTGAGCAATTCGGGCGGGATCTTAGAACGATGCAGGTTGCGATCGAGGACATCCAAGTTGAGCTGGGAGGTATTAAAACCGTCATCGATACCCAGAAAAAGGTTATTGATGAACATCGCCAGGATATCGACAACATGGGCAAGCAGGTCAAAATCCTGAATGATCGCCCGGTTGTAAAAACCATCGTCCAGAAAGTAGCCGCTCCGGCTCCTCAGCCTCAACTCAACCATTCATTGGAAGGTGCAACGGTTGCCTCAATCGATATGTGGGGGAGTCAGCCGTATGTTGTTCTTCGCGATCGCAACGGTGGATGGATCCCACTACAGACCGGTGAATATTACCAGGGCTGGCGTCTACAAGGTGCCGTAGGAAATGAGGCGATATTCAAGTCTGGAAGTAAAACACGCCGGTTGGCGGTGGAGTGAAGCATGGAACCAATTTTAATGGTATCAGCATTCATTCTGTTCGTCGGCGGGGACATCCTTATAAACGATCAGTCTGCGCCAGACATTAGAGATTCTGAGCAAAGTTCACATATTGAGCTGGTGAGAACAAACGCTGCCGTTGGGTACGAGCGTGGCTATTTTGCGTGGTCAGACGATGGCTACTACATCTCGAACCTGACACCTGAACCGATTCAGCCTGAGGGTTGTGACAAACCAGTGCTGGTATCCGACCTCAGTGTGCCTAAGTCTGGCCAGACACTACCTGTCGAATCCGTTGACCTGGGGTGCGGGGGATAGGTTCATGCATCTTGGCAAAGCGATATTGATCTCGTCAGCGGTGGTGTTATCCACGATGGTTCAGGCTCAGGTTTCGCCTTCGGCATTTTCCGGAAGCTCTCAGATTGATACCAGTTCATCGTCTAGTGTGGATCGAAACTCTCCAGCCGCCCTTACTAACGAAGAGAAAAGTCTCGCCAAACAGTGGATGCTCGAAGAAAGAGATTGGACAAAGTACAAGCAGATTATGAGTGGACCAAGGGGTGTCTGGTCGCCCGGCCTTGATCCCTTGACCGCTCTGGGGGTGTCTGAGACCGATCCCAAAGAGCGTGCCCGGTATGCCGAGATCTGGATGAAGGTCGAATCCCGAAGAATGGAGCTGGAGTTAGCGTTTGAGGTCGAGCGCCAGAAAGCCGCTCAACAGCTGCTAGGGACTCAACCTGTGATCGACAACCGAGAGTGGATTGAAGACTGGAACAGAAAGTACAACTCAATGACTCAGTACATTGGTTTTTTTGTTACGGATGATTGCCTGGAGGACTGCGAAGACCTTTTTCACGAAGTCAGTGCCTCGGTCTCGAGAACCGCCCGGCTTGATATCTGGTTCGCCGGTGATGCCACAGCCGAGTCCATCGGCCATTGGGCGAATCACATGAAGATTGATCCGGAAATCGTTAGAGCCCGGAAAGTGACCCTCAACTTTGAGTCCGGAAAAGCGGCGGAGTTTGGTGTCGACCTTTCCAGCCTGCCGGCCGTCAAAGTGATGGACGTTGAGACCGGTCAGATTCGGGATTACGAGTGAGGTTTGAAGCATGAGCCTCGTTCGTATGCTAACCCTACTGCTTCTATTCATTAGTGGCCCGAGTGCCGCTTCAGACATACCTGGAATGTATCTACAGGTCGCAGAAGAACAAGATGTTCCTGCAAAGCTTTTTTACGCGATCATTTTGAATGAAAGCCGCAGCACCAATAAGCATATCAACAGAGTATTGCCCTGGCCCTGGACCATTAACCACCGGGGCAATCCACATTTTTTCCATAACAGAGCCGCGGCTTATCGGTTTGCACGACAGCTGGTGGAATCCGGTGATTACCAGTTCGATGTCGGTCTTGGACAGATGAACTGGCGCTGGCATCGCCATCGTTTTAGTGACCTGTGGGATGCGTTGGATCCATACATGAACCTGACAGCGTCAGCCGCACACCTGAGGGAGCAATACGAACGCCCGGAGTGTAATTCCTGGGATCTTGCCATTGGTTGTTATCACAGACCCGCACAGAAGCCATTGGATAAAAGAATTGCTGCCAACTACCGAGAGAGAGTTATGAAACTATGGTCAAACATCTGAGCGTGCTTCTCTTGGGTCTGATGATGAGCTCGGCGACAGTGGCATCAAGCCCGAAAGCGAGCCCTGAAGCACTGACAGGAGTCCACGAGCTTGAGGTCATCGGTGACTTTGGTGGACAGTCTGCGCAGCCATTTCTGCCCCAGAAAGCAGACTTTCGGGCCCAACTGCAAAAGCTGCAACAAGAGCGGAAAGGGCGCAGGTTTATGACCTCACACATTCCCGTGTCATCGCCATCGCTATCAATCGGCAGAGTGACCGATGAAGAAGCCAGAAATGTCCCGTACCACATGGTCTCCCGGGCCATGTTCCTGATTGGGTACGACCCCGTTTCCCGGAACTGGCTTAAGGAAAACCGCCAGTTCCTGGCATCAAAGAATGCCGTGGGCTTTGTTGTAAACGTACAGACAATTCCCCAGATGAACGAACTACAGTCCATCGCAGGCGAGGGTATTACGCTTCAACCCATGCCCGGTGACCGTTTCGCTGAATACATGAACATTAAACACTACCCGTTCTATCTGGATCGAGATGGAGTTATGCGCTAGTGGCCAATTACCCACTTGAAGGGCTGCTCAGGCCGCCGGTGGAATACTGGTCGATGAGTGTCAGCATTGGTGCGGCCGGGATCTGCCTGCTATCACCCTCCACATTGATGATGACACCGAGTGTTGGCTACACCTCGGCGGCGGTCTTAACCGCGTTTGCTGTATACCGCTTCATTCAGGGAACACGGGTTACCCGATATCAGCGCAACCTCAAGCGTCTGCCACGATTTGAGATGTCATCGCGCCAGATTCCTTGCTATCGGCAACACCTCTATTTGGGGCAGGGGTTTCGCTGGGGTCAGCACCATACCCAGCGCTTGAAAGATACGATGGCTCCAGCATTCGCCAAATACACGAGGCCGTCCCGAATCAACGCCTGGTTTCGGGAATTTGAGAGAAGAATAGAGCACACCAGATTAGGCTTCCTTGCGGAACTGACCAGTAAAGATCATCCACTGAATCCCGTGCGACCTTACCCGGCTGTCGGCGGGAATCCGGCTATCCATGCGGTTGAACTCAACGAAAAAGAAGTGCTTCTGGCCATGTCAGAGCGCGTCGGTCACACCCTTTGCATGGGAACGACCCGAGTCGGTAAGAGCCGCCTCGCCGAAATTCTGATTGAGCAGGACATTCGCCGTAACGAAGGGCCCGTCATCGTATTCGACCCAAAGTCAGATCCTGGGCTTTTGACCAGGATGTATATGGCGGCGAAGCGAACAGGAAGAACAGACGATTTTTACATGTTTCACCTCGGTTTCCCGGAGATCAGTGCTCGTTACAACGCTATCGGTAACTTTTCGCGTATCACTGAAATTGCCGGCCGCATTTCTGGTCAGCTGTCGTCAGAAGGAAACAGTGCTGCTTTCAAGGAGTTTGCGTGGCGCTTCATTAATATTGTCGCTCGTGCGCTTGTTTCCCTGGGAATGCGCCCGGACTACAACAACATTCTCCGGTACGTGACGGACATTGAGCCTCTTTTCAATCAGTACCTGGATTGGTGGCTGCCAATGAACGGTGATGAAGGCTGGATGGAAGACATCAATGCGATGACCGCTGATGCCGAACGGCAATACAGATCCAATCCCCGCATGGCTAAACATGCCAATCCGCGAACCGAGGCTTTAAGGAAATATGTTGAGCAAATGCAGGTGAGTGATCCGATCCTGCACGGACTGCTTTCAGCCTTACGCTACGACAAAACGTACTTCGACAAGCTGGTAGCGAGTCTTTTGCCCCTTCTTGAGAAACTCACCACAGGCAGAATTGGCAAGCTACTGGCACCCGACTACTTCGATGTCGACGATGACCGGCCGATTTTCGACTGGACGCAGATCATTCGTAAGCGAGGTATTGTCTATATAGGTCTGGATGCCATGACGGACACAGAAATCTCCTCAGCCGTTGGCAACTCAATGTTCTCAGACCTGGTCAGCGTCTGTGGATCTATCTATAAGCACGGCTTCGAACATGGAATGCTCGAAGGCAAGGCGAACGTTATGCCCAAAGTATGCTTACATGCAGACGAGTTCAATGAACTGATGGGGGACGAATTCCTCCCCATGGTCAATAAATCGGGCGGTAGCGGCATGCAAATTACCGCCTATACGCAGTCCCGGGGCGACATCGAGGCTCGTTTGGGGAATACCGCGAAGGCCCGCCAGGTGGAAGGCAACTTCAACAACCTGATTATGCTGAGGGTCAAGGAAAAGGAAACAGCTGAGCTGCTCACCAATCAACTGCCTGAAGTTGAAATTGCGCAGATCATGACGGTATCTGGCGCGAGTGATTCCTCAGACACCGAGTCCAGTGTGGACTTCACGTCTAATACCCAGGACCGGATCTCAATGCTCCGTGTACCGATGCTGGAGCCCGGACACATAACCTCATTGCCAAAAGGGCAGGCTTTTTGCCTGTTGGATGGCGGTCAACTCTGGAAAGTTAGATTTCCGCTGCCCGTGGAAGATGATGAAGACATGCCCGAGAATCTTCAGGCGCTCACCCGGGAAATGGATAAAAACTATCACACGGCGGAAAATTGGTGGGCATGAGTAATGGCTGAGGCGAGCACTGAACACCCGGCCCGGCGGCGAGGGCCCATAGGCAAGACGATTGAGCTGGTTCTCAAAATAATCGGATTGCTCCTTTTTTCTGCCTTTATGTCCGTAGTAATCGAGTGGGTCGGTATGGCGTTTTTCTACGACGAGCCAGGATACGCCCACGCCGAGTCCATGATGCAAACGGAGATTGGGTATTTGAGCGAGTCCCTGACAGGCGGGGACGGCATGAATGAAGGTGCGATTTCATCGGCCAGTGAAACCGTAAGTACCGTAGCGAATTTTCTTTTTATCGATTCAGGTATTGTCGACAATCTTCAAGCGGTAAAAACGGTGTCTCCGGATGACGGTGAGATCAAAGCTGCAGTAAAGAGGCTAGTAGCAGGATATTACGACTACCTCATGGCGGCAGTTTACGTTCTGATCATGTTCCTGGTTCGAATGGCCATTCTCTTTCTGTCGATGCCGGCTTTCATACTGTTCGGCATTGTAGGGATCAGCGATGGGCTGATGCAGCGGGATCTGCGGCGTTGGTGTGGCGGGAATGAATCCGGGTATGTCTATCACTGGGCAAAACGATTCTCCCTACCGGTATTGGCCCTCGCCTGGATTCTCTACCTGTCGATTCCAAATTCGATCCATCCGAACTTTATTATCACGCCGTTTGCGGTTCTTTTTGGGCTTTGTCTGATGGTCATGACCTCGAAGTTCAAAAAGTATCTTTGAATGCTGGCTGTTCTAATTCCCCATACTCCCTTGAATCCGCGGGGGGTATGGGTGAGACGGCTATGTTCCGAGATCCGGCTGGCGAAAAGCACTACCGCCCAAACACCTCTTGCTGGATTTATCCTGCGCCCGTTTGTAGCCATCACCTCAGTCATTGCTTCACTTTCACTACAGCTGTTCTGTCCTTGGTAAGCCAATGTTTCTTTGCCAATCCGTAACGAAATAGGTCAACTTCTGTTGACCTAATAAACCCGATGCCCTCCGCTCGCTCTGATTAAATTCAACTCATCTCCGGTAAGCCAGTCCAATGGATTCGTGATGAGTAACCTGAAACACCTTCTGCTGTTTTGCCTCCTCGCATTTGTGCCAGTGTCCAACGCGGACGTATGGGCTGAGCGTGAGGCCCTTTCCAATATCAGATCAGAACTTGCCGCGCTCGAAGTGTTGGTTATGAGTGCTAAGGCCCGTTCCAACTCAAACGAACGCACCCAGTTCGAGTACGAAACTCTCTTGGCTGACCTGCGCAAGATACAGGCAGGTATTGCCCATCATCTGACCGTTCCGATGGAGCCCATTATTCCGTCGGCTATTGATGCTCTCAGTGAATCCTACACGGAGCATCAGTAATGAATGCGCAACAACAGCAGTGGTTCGCTGAAGGCGCAGGGTGTGGGGGCGGTCCTTGCTTCCAGACCTCTGCGGCCATGCTCGATGCAATTCAGCTCATTGGTGGGACGGCGTTTTTCCTCTACACGGCCTGGCTCTGTATGCAGGCCTATGAGGATTTTGGTGCGGAGCGAATCAGCGGTACAAGCATGCTCGTCATCTGGTGTCGGAGTGTTTTTCTGTTGATGGTTCTTTTGTACCTACTCGTTAGCTAATAAACCAACCTAAACAACCGGGTAATTGAAAAATGGAAAGAGCGATTCATCAAGGTTTGCACAAAGCGCGGGCCTTTAAACACGGTGTTGCCATGGCAATGTTGGCGTTTGGAACACAGGTCCATGCTGCATTGCCGACGACAACTAACCCCTCCCAAGCGCCTGCCCAAGGCGATTACATCGGACTGCTGAAAGGCTACGCCTATGACATCGCCATCGTACTTGGTTTGATTCTGGGCACCATCGCCTTTCTGGCCGTCGCTCGGAACATGATTTCGACCTACAACGAAATTGGGGACGGCAAGAAAACCTGGGGCGATATGGGGATGCACGGTGGTATGGGCGTTCTGCTGCTCGTCTTTGTTGTCTTCCTGCTTACCGAAGCCTCAACCGTTATCTTCTGATGAATCAACCAGGAATGAAGGGTCGAGAAATCGACTTCATCCCCGACCGGCTCATTGAAGAGCCGGTTGTTTTCCGGGGGCTAACGGATACGGAAGTCGTTGTTCTCATCAGCGTTGGCCTAGTTTTTTGGATTCCTGTCTCAGTTCTGGTGCTACTGCCGTTCGGGTGGGGGTTGTTTGGCGTTGGGATCGGAGTGGGTATGGCCATCGCCAGTTTGCTGGTCATAGGGAAATACCTTCAGGAGCTGAAGCGCCGCAGACCTGACGGTTTGCATATTGTCTATCTGAAGAAACTTGCCCAGAAAAAATTCAGTTTTATCAATTTCAACTACATCGAGACGTCCCAAGGCTGGGATATACGGCGCGAGAAGCCCGTTGTTCGAATTCATATGGAGACGGAGGAGTGACAATGGGGCGTACAAAAAAAGCTCTCGATGGTCGCGATTCGCACATTCTGACCCTACGAATACTGCTCGGACTTTTAAGTGTCGCACTGATTCTTACGATCATGGGATGGAGGGATGCACCCGAGCACATCAAAGTGGATATCCCGCCCGATCTTCGTTCTGGCTCTACCCGTGGAATCGACGAACGGCATCCATTCAATATTTATGCGTTTGGCTACTACATCTGGCAACAGATGAACAATTGGCCAGTTGAAGGCACCGATAATTATAAACAACAGATCGAGCGCCTGAGCTGCTACATCACTCCACGATTTAAGGGTGAACTGGAGCGGGATTATCAGCAGCGCCTTTTAAACCACGAGCTCACCCGCTCTCGCGCACTTCAGGAAATGCCGGATCGCCCGTACACGGCCAAACGAGTCTATGTGGAATCTGGAGACAGTTGGGTGGCGTTCTACGACGTCAACGTAAAAGAGACGTTCCGGTCCGAGATCGTCAAAGACATTTTTGTTCGATACCCCATTCGAGTCGTGCGCTGGGATGTGGATCCCGAGTGCAATCTGTGGGGCCTGGCGCTTGACGGTTTCTATAAAAAACCGAGGCGACTGGAAGGCGGCAGCCGGGAGCAGGATGACGTTCAGAACACCTCTTCGGAAATCGGTGAATAAACATGCGGAAATTCATTATCACATCAGTCGCCTTCCTGTGTGTCGCCACATCAAGCTGGGCGGAACAGATTATTCATTATGACAATCTGCCGGTGACCATTGAGCTGCATAATGGCGAGGAACGATCCATTCAGTTCGGTTCCCATGTTCAGGTTGGCATCACCAAAGGACAGCAGGTTAAGAAACTCTTCCGGGCCCAGTCCGCGCAGGGGGCCGTTCATTTCCTCCCTTACGAAGCATTTGATAAACAGCGCGTTCAAATCCGACGCATGGACGACGGTAAAGTGATCCTTCTCGATCTCATCGCTACCGACAAAGCCGATGGAGAAAAATCACTTGAGGACGTCCGGATCGTGCTGGCATCGGACAATGTGGTTTCTTCGGACGACGCTGCCGCATCTATGCCTGAAAAGGTTGAGCTGATTACGCCCATTGACCTGACTCGCTACGCGGCGCAAAGGCTCTACGGCCCCACCCGACTGCACCACGATCAAGCCGGGATTTCGGAAACGCCGCTTGCGGTCAAAGGCGCGGTACGAATTTTCAAAGGCCCGGCCCGTTACAAAACCCTTTCAAAGCCTGTTGTGGCCTATCAGGGCGGCGGGTATTACCTTGCGGCGCTGTACATCCGGAATGTTTCTGACGAAACGGTTCAACTGGATTATCTGGACCTCAACCTGCCGTTTTCACATGCCACGTTACAGCACCACAGTCTTGAGCCACAGGGAACGCCCGGCGATAGCACGGTGTTGTACCTGATCTCTGAGCGGTCCCTCAAAGAGACACTCTATCCCTGGACTTACTACCAGGACCTGAAGCGTGAAACCCAAGCGTCTGTAGCGGACAGCTAAAGGAGAGCCTGATGAAAGCCAACATTGTTGTCAAAACACTGGCCGTCGTCGTGGTTGCGGTTCTCTTCGTCATCATCATGAAAGGCGGCCGTTCCAATGACTCTCAGGCCCAATCTGATCCCGGCTCGATCGAGACTTCGGGTCTCTCAGCTATTGAGAGCGGTCCCGGTCAGATCGATAACGGTCTTGGGATAGATCCCTTGGAAGCGGATTACCTTCAGGAAGAGTTCGGTGTAGACGTTGATACTCCCGTTGAAACGATGCGGACGTTGACCAATGAGACGCGTGCGGTTCGCGAGGACAGCATTAAGCTGCAGGAAGAAAACGAACGCCTGAAGGCGAGGATCGACAGTCTCCTGAAGATGGAGGAGAGCCTCAATAAGCGGATTGCCAATCGATTCGAGAACGCCGAGCGAGATGCAGCGGTGCAGAAGCGACAGCTTGAAAACACTCAGGATCGCACGCGAGGCCTGATTGCTCAATTGGAAAGCCGGCTGGAGGAACTTCAGGGCTCGAATGAAAAAAGCCAGACCACGGCCAACGGCTACGACATTAACTCAGCCGGAATCCCTACGGGCCTTGGTTATGACGACAGCGGCTCGCCCGTCGACTTTGATCAAGTGATTTGGACAAATCCCCTGGAAGCTGAGGTAGACCCCCGGGACCCATCAAAGATTTCGCTGCCAGATTTTGATCTGGGCGCCAGCAGTGTTTCCTCGGTCACCGGCCTGGAGATGCCACAACAAAAGCAAAAGTCTAAAGAAGAGCGGCTGGTGAAAGCGTACACCATTCCCGATAACGCTACGTTACTCGGTTCAGTCTCGATGACAGCCCTGTTGGGGCGCATTCCAATCGGGGGGCAGGTGGTTGACCCGTATCCGTTCAAGCTGATCGTTGGACCTGAGAACCTGTCTTCAAATGGCATCAAAATTCCCGGTCTTACTGGCATCAAGATGTCCGGGATTGCCAAGGGCGACTGGACTCTGAGCTGTGTCAGCGGACAGATCGACTCGATGACGTTCACGTTCCAGGACGGAACAATAGTGAGCTATCCCGAGCCAGGCGAAAAGTCTATAGATGCCATTGCGTGGTTTTCGGACAAATACGGTATTCCTTGCGTGACAGGCCAGCGGATTACAAACGCGCCAAGTTATCTCGCTCAGAAAGTTCTCCTGACGGGGGCCAGTTCTTATTCCAAAGCCAAAGCGGACTCCGAATTTACCACCTCAACCAATGCCCTTGGTGGACAGACCAAAGGCCTGACTGGCGATCCCATGGTGGTCGCAAAGAACGATGCCATTTCCAGTAGCCTCGATGAGGTGACGGACTGGCTTGATGCCCGCCAAAGCAATTCGTTTGACGCCATTTACGTTGAGCCAGGAACGGAGCTGGTGATTCACATCTCGGAACAACTGGCCATTGATTACGATCCCGAAGGTAGAAAGGTAAACCACTATGCGAATGTCAATCGCCGCTCTGAGTATTTCCTTGATTAGCGTTGCGCTGACTGGTTGCGCGAGTAAGGACAACTTTATTCCTCAGCCCAGTCAGGACATGAAAGCCGTTTATGCAAATCACATGAGCGGCGTTGGTGATGGACAGTTGCTGGATACCCGCGCTCTGGTTCGCCGTCCAATGGTCGAGGGAGACGTTCGGCTCAGCGATTACGTGCGTTCCGAAAAAAATCAGCTGCAGAAACGATTCAAACTGCTTCCCAATCCGACGATGTACATGTTTGTCGCTCCGCACTTGGCCACCAGTGACCAGGTCCCTATACCCGGTTATTTGACCGAGTTCCGTATGTGGGAGAAAGACCACTACGCGATGCCGGGCGAGCTCAGTGATATGCGGAACGAATTCGGAGAGTAACGATATGGATTTCGCCAAGGCACTTAAAGATGTTTTCTCCCCCTCAGGGAATGCCCGCCAGAGAGAGGGAACAGCTGAATCTCCCGCGCAAATTGAACATAAATCGAAAGCCAAACCGCTTAGTACACTGGAGGCCAAGCGCATGTATGGGCGGCCTTCGTCGTTCGTTCAGAAGCTGCCTTGGTACGAATTCCAGACCGACTCGAAAACCGTCCTGCTCGATGACGGTAAGAGCGTAGGCGCTGTCTTTGACATCATGCCGATCGCGACCGAGGGCCGATCCTACAACTGGCTCCAGAACCGGCGGGACATGATTCAGGATGCGTTGCAGGACTGTTTTGAGGAGCTGACCAGCGGTCCCTGGATTATACAGCAGTACACCTACGACGATGACGACATGGAGTCCTACATCGCAGCGTTGAGGGCGTATCCCAAGCATTACTGTAAAGGCTCAGAGTTCACCCAGGACTGGCTCGAAAAGATGGAAGCCCACCTGAGAGGGATTTGTAAAGAAGGCGGCCTGTTCGAGGACAAAGAAGTCCTGGATGCCCCCTGGAGTGGAAAAATTCGCCGCATCAAAATGGTGGTCTATCGCAGGCTGCCGGCAAAGTGGAAATCGTACGCGGGGATGACGCCCGAAGAAGAGCTGAACGATACGATTGAAAAGCTTGAAGCCTCTTTCCGCGATGCGGGCATCACGTTGGTGCGCAATGACGGCAAAACCTATTATGAGTGGTTGCTTAAATGGTTCAATCCGCGCCCGGAGCTGACCGGTGGCAACCGCCGGAAATTTGTTGAATTAGCCAGTTATCCCGGAGAAGAGGCGTTGCCTTACGGTGATGACTTTGCGGAATCCCTGTTTTTCAGCATGCCCAGGTCGGATGCCGATTCGCAAACCTGGTGGTTTGATGGCTTGCCGCATCGGTGCATTCGTGTTCATAAGATCCGTCGAACACCGAAAATCGGCCAGATCGCAGGGGAGGTCAGCGCGGTAACGCCGGACGGTCTCACCACCGGTAAAGCGTCCTGCATGATGGATAAAATGCCGCCGGGCACAGTCATGGCGACGACCATCATCATCACGCCTCAGGATGAAGTTCAGAACCATATCAACAGGATCCAGGATAAATCCAAGGGCGAGTCAGTTGATGCGACGATGGCCCGGGGTGACTGTGAAACCGCCAAGGCTTTAATGGGCAACAAGCACAAGCTCTATCGGGCGATGATGTGCGTCTATATTCGCGGTGAGAATCTTCGCGATCTTCGCAAGAAGTCCAACGCAGTGAGTACGATCCTTCTGACCAACCAGCTATCACCGGTGCGAGAGGAAGACGAATCTCTTGGCCTCGATGCCTATGTTTACAACCTGCCCATGGTTTATGAGCCCGGCATGGACGCTAACTTTAAAGCCACGCGTCCGGTTTGGTCTCAGCACCTGGCAAATCTCTCTTCCGTTTTTGGTCGCCACAGAGGCACAGGCAATCCGGGACAAACCCAGTACAACCGGGGTGGGGAGCCGGTATCCTTCGATCCTTTCAATGGGGCAGACCGAAAGAAAAACGCTCATGGGCTGATCCTGGGCCCAACCGGTGCGGGCAAATCCGCGCACATCACGAACATGGCAGGCCAGATCATGGCCTTGCTTCGGCCACGGCTTTTCATTGTCGAGGCGGGTAACTCCTTTGGGCTTTTGGGTGACTATTTCGCCAGCAAAGGCCTGTCCGTAAACAAAGTTCAGCTCAAGCCTGGCTCGGGCGTATGCCTGCCTCCGTTCGTGGACGCTGACAAACTTCTCCAGACCAATAAAGAGGATCTTCTGGGGTCTCGGATCGTCAGCGATAGCTCATTAGTCGGCGAGGAGGACCTGGCAACCCATATTCCAGAAAAGATTCGAAGCGATGGTGTGATGAAATCGTTTCACGAGCTGAACGATGCTGAGCAGAAGCAGGTGCGAGCCAAAGCGGCAATGGATGTTCTGGCAGAGATGATGATGGCCGAGGACACAACCGCCGATGACGATGGTGATGACCAGCGTGACATCATGGGTGAGATGGAAATTATCGCCACGCTCATGATCACCGGGGGCGAAGAGGAGGAGGCGAAAAAGCTGTCCCGCGCAGACCGCCGAATGATCAGGGATGCCATTTTCAATGGTGCCCGAAAAGCAGAGCAAGCCGGTCGGAGAACCATGACCTCAGATGTGGCTGACGGCTTTCGGATGATCAACGAAGACAGGGACTATCCGGAGCACCGGAGAATGCGGGCCTTCGAGATGGGCGAATCCCTTCGGATGTTCTGTGATGGGTTCGAGGGTGAGGTTTTTAATACAGACGGTGAAGCCTGGCCCGATACCGATGTGACCATCGTGGATCTCGCGACGTTTGCCCGGGAAGGCTACAACGCCCAGCTGGCCATTGCCTATACATCGATCATGATGCGAATCAACAACCTTGCCGAGAAACACCAGCACGACGAACGGCCCATCGTCATGCTCACCGATGAAGGCCACATCATAACAACCAACCCTTTGCTGGCGCCGTTTGTCGTCAAAGTCGTGAAAATGTGGCGAAAGCTGGGTGCCTGGTGGTGGGTGGCGACTCAAAACATGGCCGACTTTCCGAGTTCTGCGAAAAAGATGCTCAACATGATTGAGTGGTGGATTTGTCTGGTGATGCCTCAGGACGAGATTGAGGATATCGCCCGCTTCAAGAACCTGACAGAAGAACAAAAGCAACTGATGCTTTCGGCCCGCAAAGAACCCAAGAAGTACACGGAAGGGGTCGTTCTGTCGGAAAACATGGAGGCGTTGTTCCGAAACGTGCCGCCGTCGTTGTACCTGAGTCTTGCAGGTACAGAGAAAGATGAGAAAACGGAACGTGCCCGATACATGAAACAGTTTGGAATCACTGAGGTAGAGGCCGCTGAATACGTCGGGAAAATGATCGACTACTACCGGGGTATTGCGGAAAAGCCGGCGGATCCCGTTCCGAACCGCAAAAGAAAAACCGCGGCAGAGGCAACGCTTGAGCGGCTGGAGAAAATACACGCTGATCAGGGCCAGGACGCGGTTGCCAAGGAAGTATTGGAAACGCTGCGTGCTGATGTGGCCGCTGAGAAGGAGACAGCCTTGTGAGAAAAACCACGGTTGCCTTGTTACTTCTGGTCAGCCTGATCACGGGAAATGCCCAGGCGCTGGAGCCCATCCACAGTCTTCGGATATTTCAGACCCAGGAAACCTTCGTGCTGGATGACGTTTCACTGCCACCCGGGCTACCGGTCGAGGTTTATGAGCTGGATGCGAGCCAACGAGCGACAGAGGAGCTTAACCGACAGGTTCGATCCCGCTTGCAAGGCGATCTCAATCTCCAGACCTACGAAGAAGCCCACCGGCGCGCCTTCAGCGATCTGTTGAACAGTCCTGATTGGGGGGGCGTCTATCAGCAAATTGAAGTGGGTAGCCGGGCGATCGAAGCCGCTGTTCGGTTACAGATCAAGAAAATACCTGCAGTGGTGTTTAACGACCAAAAAGTTGTCTACGGCCAGCGCTCGCTCAAGGCTGCTCTGGAGGTTTACAACAAGGAGGGTAGGCGGTGAATCCGTATCTGAAATTACTTGCTTCAGTCTGGTTGTTGTTGGCGTCCGGATGGGCCGTTGGATACCCGTCAGATTGGACCAACTACAACCCGTCCTCCACGGACGCTGTTCGGGACACTACGATTGGCAGTACTCAACAGCTGCTCGAACAGCGCGGCACGGTCGAGTGCATCGCCTGTCATGGAGAGACCAACGACCAGTATAGCGGAGTTATCAATACGATCGATATTACGCAGCAGACAATGGCCGCGGCCATGTCCTGTATGGACTGGGAGTTACGGGGCGCCTGTGTTTGGATGAGCTGTGTGGTTCCGCCGATCTGTACTTTTACCACCAGCACCAAGGTCAAAAACTTTGTCCCCGATCTGGTGGTTCAGAGTTATGACAGGGCAAACGGTGAGCCCTGGACAGAAAGCCAGGACATCAATCAAGTCAGCCAGGGGACGTCGGATAGCAGCTGGGTGACGACGATGATTTCCTGGGTCGAGAATTACAATGTCACTGAGGTCCGAGGCGGACAATCGAACGAAGCGGTCAAAAATGACCACGTTAACCTGGATTTTAAACTCGTCGACGCCTACGGAAACCCCGCGTTGATTGCCTACAATGCGATGGCGACCGGCCTGTTTGGTATGGTCTGCTCCGGCCGGTCGTTTCCCTTTTTTCCGTATTACATTTCAAACCTGGACTCCATTGCCTGGCGCTGGAATCTGCCAGAACTCTTCTACCCGCAGTCCTGGGCTGTTGGCGTGCCTGCCTACAATCTCGGCACGATGACGAATAACTACGGCTCGATCTTCCCGAGAATGGGGTTTCTGACACAGGCCGATGGGTTGAAGAGTGCGGTTCTGACGTCCTTCCGGGCGATGCATTTCATTACACGTACTTTTGAACCTCACCTGTATTTCTCAATTGGCCAGCCCAGTGAAGATGGCTACTGGCCCGCCGGCCCCTTGGATCAGAACGACAAGGACACGGGCGTGTTTCAGATGCTTTATCCGGACAACGAGAGTTCCTGCGCGCAGTTCCCCATGTCCGCGATGCCGGGCCCTAGTAAGCGCAGCTCGGATGGTTCTTACGTTTGGAATTTCTGGAAAGCCTACAAGTGCTGCCAGCGGGTTGGACAGACCCTCGTTTGGCACAGTGGTTGATGACCGCCACCAGGTAAGCTGTTTACGACAAGGATAGGTGTATGAAAAACCCTAAAGAACGTTTGGTTTGCTTTGCGCTGGCAGTGTCACTGGTGGCACCAGCGTGTGCGCTGGATACCAGTTCACCGCGATTGAAAAATGCGTTTGATTACCGAATCGGAGGCGGAATGCTGTCAGGGCCTCCAACGGCCGTTCATACCGTTCCGGTGCTCAGTTTCGGTTCAGGCTGGGATCTCGGTATGGAGTGCGGAAAGTTTGATCCGAAGATTACGGTGTCAAATCAGTTGAACGGCATCACCGATGGCTTCAAGAACATGATGAACAACATCATCCAGTCGGCCACCGGAGCGGTAGCATCCTTACCCGCGCTGGCAATCCAGCGAGCGGACCCGGCACTGTATGACCTTCTTCAGCAGGGCATTTTGCAGGGAAAAATGGACTTTGAGTGGGCCGAGACCTCCTGTCAGGAAATGGCGTCGGTCATGATGGGCGATCAGGGCTTTCCGTTTGAGAAATTCAAAGTGAATGCCCAGGTTTCCGAGTGGGCTTACCAAATTGGGGCTAAAGGTGGTGATGCTAAAGCCACCAAGGATGAAGTTGATAGGCTGGAAGCGGGTAACGAAGGGGCGGAGTGGATCTGCGGCGTCAAGAAAGGGGGCGTAGCAATGCCGCCCATCAATGCGCTGCGAGATGTCGTGATTGTCGGGTACAACGTGTTGTTCGATCAGAGTAACCCCTGCACCACGGCCAGTATCCCTCCGGCTGCCGGTCAGGGGACACCGCTCTGGGAGTACTGGAGTGGTCCGGTCGCCGCCGCCACATGGGCTATGGAAGTGGTGGGTGATACTGAAATCCGAACGTGTGAGACCTGTAAAAAACTGGAAACCACGCCGGGTAAAGGTCTGACCTACAAGCACCGGGATATGTCGGACAGTATCTACAACGACCTGGAAGACCTCGTGAACGGAGTGACGCCAATGACCTGGCAGAACCTGAACAGAGTGTCTGCACCACCGGGGGTGTTGGTTGACGACACGGTGATTGCGGCGATCCGAAAGCGACCGCTGGATAGCCAGCCAACCATGATTCGGAAGTTAGCCGGTGAAATTGCTTACACCCGCCTGGTCGAGCAGGGCAGGTTACTGACACAAATGCTTCGTTCGGGTGTTAAAGAGCCCAATGTGTCCAATCTGCAGTCGGCCAAAGCTGTGGTCAATGATGCAATTGATCACCTGCAGGTTGAACTCGACCAACTCGATAATGAAATCAAAACCCGTCAGGCCATTGCGAAGCTGACCATTCAACGCATCGTTGGTGCTGAAGAGCGTGAAATCCAGAATACTCGGGCACCTTCGAGGGCAAAACCAACCGGCCTGAATTCGCTGGGGCAGCCTTGAATGAACAGGACACGGAAGTTCTTACTGATAAGTGTCGGCGGTTTGATTGCATTAATGCTGGTTGGCATGGTCATTTCCGTCTTTACCGAAACCTCGGCTGAAGAGTTATCCACGCTGAATCTGATTTCTGAATGGAAATGGTATCGGATGGCCATGTACGCAGCTTTAGTGGGCTGCTGGCCTCTCATTTCCCGTTGGGCAACTCGCGCAGGGCAAGGTGCAAACGGCTCCGAGTCAGAGGATATCCTGGAGAAACGCCACGCGGACTATCTGCACATGTGCTCGCAGTGGTGGAAGATTGTTTTGTTGCTGATCTTCATTGAACTGGTTTTGATTCAACAATTGGGTCTGGGGGGCTGACAGGGATGGTTGCCAATACGCTGCTGGAAATTTACACCCTGATGTTCGGGTGGAACATGTATGAGGCGATCTGGGACGTGCTGGTCGGTTCCGGACTGGCGTTGGTCCCGTTCATCGTCGCCATCATCTCTAACTTCAAGGATAACTACTCGACGGGCGAAGCCGCTCAAACCATCAGAAGCATGGAAACCACATTGCTGGGAATGATCCTGGTTCTGATGTTGTGTGTGCTGCCTTATAAAGGTTTCTCAACACAGTTGTCGACGGTACGCTATGAACTCGGCGTACCGGACTGCAACGCCCCGTCCAATATCTCCGGGACGGGCAACAACGTGTCTCCGGCCTACAACTCCACGTTCAGTGACCTTTCCGGCTGGCAGGTTCACAAGCCGGTGGCTTGGAGCTTTGTGGAGTTCCTGTCGACAGCGATCACGCACACTACCATCAAGAGCATGACGTGCGTGAATAACTACGAATACATGTTGATGCGGGTTGCAAACGTCAGCATCCAATCCGAACGGCTTCGGGAAGAGGTACAGCAATTCAACGAGGTGTGTTACCAGAAGGCCATAGCGCGTTTCCGGGAAAATCCACCGACGCCGGAGCTGCCGGCCAACGTGACACCCTGGGCGAACATTGATTGGATGGGGAGCCACATCCTGCTGGGCTACCTGGACGAATACTACGAACATCCCTCGGCTTACATGCACCGGATGGAGGATAAAGGCTTTACTCGACAAACTGTGATGCGCCAAAGCGATCAGGTCAATGAATTCGGTGCTAACCCCTCCTGTAAAGAAGTCTGGCTGGGTGAAGAAAGTCTTGGGGGGGGCGTTAATGCGAGCCTGGGGCTAAGACATAAACTTCTCAATGACATACCTATGGATGAAGCCGGCGATATTCTTGGTGACTGGAAAACGTGGGGCTTCAACGTCTTCACCACGACCAATGTGACCGAAGAGCTTAAAGAAGACATGATCCTGAAGCTGGTGCTGCAGAATAACGCTGCGAACCTGAAGTCCAGCACAGACGTCGATATGAGCAATAATTTCGAGGCTGAACAGTCACAGTGGCGTTCGGTTTTGGACAAGCTCTTCGATATCGCCAATGTTGGTACCTCTGCAAACGAGTTTCTGCAGGCAAACTCCATTCGCCAGATGTTCAAGATTGCGGGTCCGATGATCTTGGTGATGCTGCAGATGGTGATTATCCTGGCGGCCCCTTTTGTCATGCTGTTTGGTAACTACGGTCTTGTTTCATTTTTCGGGCTGGCCCTGACCTATTTCAGCCTTGAGTTCATCAATGCGATCTGGGCTGCTGCCTACTGGTTTGATAACCGAATTCTCGATATGTATGGCTCCCAAGCGGGATGGTTTGATGAAGCAACCAATTCGTTGCTGATTTCCACCGTTGCTACGTCATCGATCCTGCTACTACCGATGGTCTGGTTGTCCGTCATGGCCTACGCAGGGGCGGGTATGTTAAGAGGAATATCTGGTGGTGGCGTTGCTGGTGGCACAGCAGCAGGTGCAACGGGCTTCTCTCGCGGAGTCGGTGGAGCAGCTGCTGGAGGTATGGCTGCTGCACGGGGCGCGGGTAGGGTGGCAAGCAAAATGGGAGGCCGGAGCGGCCGACCATAAATTGGTTAAGGGAGCTGCCGAATAGTGGCTCCCGTCCTCACAAGTGGTAGAAGGGGGGGGGGGCATGGCCAGCGTCCTGGCCTACCTGGAACCGTACCTCTGTGTATCCGTCGTTGGACGGCGAGACTCAAGACAACCACCCGTTAACAGACCTCGGTTAGAAACCGGCCTAAATCGGTTATCAAACTCAAAAAACAAGGGAATAACGATTAATCAGGCATGGATGCCACTGATCACGGTTTATCGGTCAAAGGGACCCGGTGCCTGCTTTTCATAATACCTGGCGGGATCGCTCTCCCAAATTGCATCTACACTCGGTTCAACCATGTCGGCCATTCCAGAGTGGCGGCGGTTAGCTCTCGTTTCCGCTGTAATGAGCCCAAAAATAGCGCCAATAATCAAGGCGGCACAGTACAACACGGCTCGGAGTATCCACCTGAGAATTCGGTAACCAGCGAACTCTCCATACTTCTCGTCCATATGATTGACCAACGAAACTACACCGTGCCTCTTTCCGTAGAGGCACAAACCTGTACCCAACATCAGAAATATCGGAGCAAATAAAGACTGGCTGACCAGCGAAAGCACCAGAGCTGTCGATCCTACACACAGGCCAATCCTGAACAGCCAATAGTCTCCTTTAGTCGCTGCCTTGAGTTGTACTTTTGAACTTGGTTTGATCATAAATTAACCATCCATGTAACTCCTTGCTGTAACGACGATTTCCGTATTATTTTGCCAACTTATCCATCGATTTCTGTGGATAACTCGCGATCACAGCTCAAACCACTTGGTCATGCCACCATATTGTGGCCGGAGATTGACACCATGAAATGGCCGAAGGGGTCGCAAAGCGAACGTTCAGATTTCGGAATAACGCCTCACATCACCGGCAGCAAAAAGCATAGCGAGGAACGAGCGGCGCTTTTTGTTGTCCGAGTGCATGTGATTGTTATGCCAATATGTTCTTCAGTTTTTCTGTAAGAATCTCTGAACGCTTAGTAATGAAGTTATTAAAGTCTGCCAGTTTTAAGCTCACATCAGGGATATGGTGGCTATCCAAGAATGCAGTTCTCTGTTTTGATTTCAATTCTTTATCGACCCATGACTCTAAATCTTCGTCATTCTTAGACATATTTTCATTGGCATCCAACATTTGTAGGTTTTTTAGTGAATTATATGTTTGCCAGCCATGTTTCTCTTTATCATCTTCACTCAGCTCTTCATACTTTGATGCAGGATGAAGGTGATCTTTATGAAAATCGTTATTCTTGTAGTCGAGTTGCGGAAAGAGTAGAGCTAACAAGGAAAAAGCGTATCTATCATCTTTTTGCGTCAATAGTAACTCTTCAATAAATTCATCGCTAATGCCCGTATCCTTTCGGATTTCCTTATTTATATCCTTTACGGGGAAGGCTGATGTGTTCTCTGAAATAGGAGACTTGACTACATTGTCCGTAAACGCCTTGCGAATTTGATTTAGAACGCTATCCGAAGTGCCGCCAAAGAGCCTTTTAACGAGCGCAACATGAAGCCATTTTTTGATGATTTCCCTGTCAGCTGAATATTCAGACTTGGTATGAAAGTCTTTATATATCTTGCGATGATATATGTAGTAAATTACCGGAATTAAGGCATTTTTAGACGTTAGCGTTGAGTCGGTAAAGCCGAGAGATTTGGTGAAATCAAATACAGCCAAAACCGCATCCCTAATACTATTCCATTCTGTTTCGAAATCTTCTGCATTCGATTTCGAAAAATTTGTTACCTTGAATTTGATATCCTTGCTATGGAGGTAAAGAAATACTTTAAGAATAAAGTCCTTTGATATCGTGAATCCTTTGTCACGAACATTATCAACCAATCCATGTATTTCTTTCCGGGCATCCTTCTTTTGCCAGTTTGCAACGGCAATAGACATTATCAAATCAGAGAAGTTTAATGGCTCTCCTCCGCTGTTGATTCTTATGAAAATATTTAAAGCCTTGTCTATCTCCTGTTCTGTCTCTAGGAAAAAATTCACAATAGGCTTTGAGTGAATTACGTTTTTAAGAGTAGATAAGCTTCTGTATGAAAACTCACTTTCTTTGAGGCCGTTATCGTCTAAATACTTGTTGAACTCAAAATCATCTGAAAGCCCATATATCTCTGATACTCGAAACCACTTCTTCATATTGGCTGAATATTCTGAATCAGTTAGGAACTTGAATTCATATATTCGGCCATCTTCTTCGTTTTCGAGAGGATTCTCTATATTTAAATATAACCTGCGGGTTGGATAGACTCTTTCAGAATTTTCTTCTTTCAATCTAGGCGTTCGATAAGCATAACTTCCTCTTAATCCAATATACAAAGAAGTCAAGCGCTGCTGCCCATCCAGTACCGCCGTAAAATCATTGTGACCTGTAGTATTGAATTCCTCATTATGAGTTTTGTAGCGTTGCCTGTACTCTTTTATGAATTGGTAAAACTTGAAATCTTGTTTTGTCTCTCCTTCAACCCTCCAAAATAGAAATGAGCTGATAGGATAATTTCTCATGATCGAATCAAACAACCATTCGATTTTCTCATGCTTCCATTCGAACTCCCTTTGAATCGAGGGTAGCAAGTAGCGGTTTTGCTCAATGTTTCTAATTGCTTCTGAAATCGTAATTGGTGTTTGAAAGGACATTTGTACTCCGTGTCAGATTTTTTGGGCATAACGCCTACATTTGCGGCTGGTTTGGAGCGCAGCGGAAAACCAGTCCGCCAACATGTACTTGTTAGGCAATTTCATTCACTCCACTTGGCCTTAATGTGTTTGCCAGTGCCCTTTCCAAAGCTCTTTCTATCGAGCATTTTTGCTTTAAACTCGAAGTCTTTGCTGATTTTCACGATAAGAAGTTTGCTGAAATTACCGGCTCGCTTCACTAGCACGGCATTGTCGGACTTAAATGGGCTAATTGTTTTTATTTCGACGAAATCGTTTCCCAATTTGCCATCGGAGCCTCGTGTATAAGGCTTATGCCTTTTGATTCCGTATTTAGCTTCACCGTATAGCTCGCCAAGCTCTCCATAAATTGGCAGATGCCGACCTGTAACTTCGAAGTAATTTCGGGCGGTTTCAACCAATTCATCTAGCAACTCCCAAAGCTCTAGAGTCGTAGGGTTCTTTGGCTCACTACCAGAATCCCAGCCCGCTTCATCGTCAATAAACTCCTCGATGTTATCCCAATCGCCATGCTCCCAAGGGTTATAGCCACAGGCAGCAGCATCCGCTATCTGCTCTGGGCTAAAACCCTCATTATGCATATCGTGCAGAAAGTCCCAGTCGCTCATATGTTCCTCTTGCCTAACGCCGCAATCACCCGCTTGTCAGGTGCATTGCTTTGTTATGCGCTTTCTCTGCAAGTGCGTTGATCGCACATTCATCTAACCGGGCACGCCGTACCTCTTCGAATATCCGAGCGCCCGAGCGCTCGTAGAAGCTCCTTCCTCGATCATTGTCGGTAGTCACGATCCAGTCAATACGCCCGCAGCCAGTATTCTGAGCGAGGATACACAGCTCTGAGAGTAGAGCTTCGCCCACACCGCTTCCCCGGAACTGCGGATAGACAAACAGATCGTCTAGCCAGATGCCAGGCTTGGCAATGAACGTGGAATAGATACTGTAGTACGTCGCGATACCCACGGCCTCGCCTGACTTCATGGCCAAGAGCGCAAACGCCTTGGGTTGTTCGGAGAAGAAAGCTTCCTCAATGTCAGCTTCCGTAGATTGAAGCGAATTCAAACACCCATCGAATTCCGCTTTTCCTCGAACAAGGTCGAGTATCGCAGGAACGTCCGCTTTTTCTGCCTTCCTGATTTCAATAATAAGAGTACCCTCTCTATGGATGCGCATAACGCCGCCAACACGCGCAGCTTTGTAGTGAAGGCGAAGCCGCAACCGAAATGGTGTCGCTATGCTTGGATTGGTTAGTGGCAGACGCCCGTGACGTTGGCTCTTGCCCAAAGCAGGCTCCCATGAAGCGTTGGCCGCCTACATTCTCTGCGGAGTGGTTGCCTCTCTAGTTCAGGCAACCAGCAGGTGACGTCTAACCGCGTGCTGTGCATCAGTCTTTCATATTCTTCCACGCGAATACCGAGGCCAAAATAATGATACCGATGGCAGCACCAAAGTATAACGTAGCGATCGTAGCGCCAATCTCTACCGCCTGCTCAAGGAACAGAACCACCAGTATCACAACAGCCACTTGGCTTACTGTTATCTTCAAATCATGGAAGCTCTTAATGTCCAGAGGGTTTTGGGATTCTCTGTCATCATCAGACACCGGACGGATGAACAGACGATACAGGCTAACCGCCATGATCTGAAAAGTAATAGCGATCAGCAGGAGATCCAACAGCTTCAGGAGGCGAACCGCGAGGCTCTTGCCGTCGTCAGCAGAGACAGGTATATCACGTACTACATCCAGTGCGGTATTCCAGATTATGTTAACCGAGGCACCATACAAGAGCAAAGATGACACCGCACAGATAACGACTGCCACCCACACCATAAACCGACTACTTCTGAAAACTCTCTCGATCATAATTTCTCCGGGCCGCGTCACAACGTCAGTTACAGACTCACAATTTTCTCTTAGTCGGTTTCACCGGACCATCTACTATCTCGTTAATCAACCTCTAGATTGTGCTTTCTACGGCGTTAGCCGAACACTGGAGCTGTCGGATTACTGCTGGATTACTTCAAACGTTCGTGACCCTGACATGACCTGGAGAAAAGCCACTAACAGCTTATTAGTTTGCTTTCTTATTAAACCGCAACACCATCACCCAGTCCAATACTGCTTCACAACCTGAATAACCTCGATTTTTCAGATCATTACCCCTCCATCTCAGGGCGCTTTTGAGCTTTTGGTTCTGTGAAAAGTGTGCACGCGGGATATTTATGCACGTTTTTGCACGTTAAATCCAGTGGGTCGAATTTTTCCCATGCTGAAACAGATACCTACAGAGATGCATTGTGAAAAGCGAGCAGGGCCGTGCAAATTAAGCCGCAAGAATTTTGGCGTTTTTGGGTGTTTTTTATTATAACTGTACGTACATACAGCATTCAGCCACGGAGGGCGAGCGTGTCGAAATCACCGTTTCTACAATCGGTCCGCACAGAAATTAGGACAAAGCAGTACAGCTACCGAACCGAGAAGTCCTATCTTTACTGGGTTCGTCAGTTCATCCTTTTCAATGACAAGAAGCACCCAAAAGTCATGGGTAATCACGAAATTGAGCGTTTCCTGAATCACCTCGCCGTCAATCGGGGAGTCAGTCCGGGCACTCAAAATCAGGCGCTATGCGCGATTATTTTTGTCCACAAGCATGTGCTGAAGCGGGAGATTGAAAACCTACAGTACAAGATGACGAAAACGCCTCGACGCATGCCAACCGTTCTGAGTCCCGATGAAGTTGCTTCTATTCTTCAAAACATGGATGCAGAGTATTGGCTCATCACTGCGCTTCTTTATGGATGCGGTTTGAGAATCAACGAAGCTCTTTCGCTTCGCGTGAAAGACATCGACCTAAAAAGCCGCAGTTTGCTCGTATTCAACGGTAAGGGACGAAAAGATCGATACACACTGATTCCAGGCAATCTAAGAGAAAACATGGAGCGACAATTCGCCCATGTCAGAGCTGTACATGAGTCCGATCTGGCCGATGGATTCGGGCTTACGTCAGTGCCGGCCTCACTTCACAAGAAGTATGGACCGGCCATGAAGGACTTTGGTTGGCAGTACCTGTTCCCATCCGTAACAAGATGCGTTCATCCCATCGCTGGTTATGTGTGCCGCCACCATCTTCATCATTCATCGTACTCGCGGCGATTGAGGCAGGCCGTTCTGGCCACGGAAATCACCAAGCGTGTGACGGCTCATACCTTTCGGCATGCCTTTGCGACAGAGTTATTGAGATCGGGGAGCGATATCAGGACGGTTCAGGAAATTCTTGGGCATAGCGACATTCGAACGACAGAAATCTACACGCATGTCATTGGCGATCGACGTGCTGGAACCATCAGCCCTTTTGATCGTTTGCCAAGTTCTTGATGGGGCATTGCTTACCCGTTTAAGGGGCGTAAAGCCTGGAATTGGGGGTGCGGCGAATGTTCGCTTTTGTTTAGAGCGGCGGTCACGACTAAGGGTTATGTCACCATAACTTGGTCGAGCCGGCCAAAATATGCTGTCAATAACACCACTCACGGCCGGGGGTAGGCCCAAACCCAAGCGATCTTCAAAGGATTGACGGATCCGACTGCGCTTATCTCAGTATAGGACCAAGCGGCCCGGCGGCAACACTCTGTATAGAGGCGGGCCTGCCCCTGGGGTTGCGGGTTTCAAAACCCATGAGACATTACTCATATCGAGAGTGTGCGGATCCTGTGGTGGGTGTTGAGTGAGGTTGGCCCTCGAAAGAGGGCCCTTTTTCAACCGTTAAAGGGACATCAACGAAAGACCTATTCTCGATTTACTCCCCGCAGTCCCGGCATACCATGGATTTTTTTCTGAGGAGCCTTGCCATGCCCCACCTTAAGTTTGCGTTAATAGGACTCACAACGTCTCTTCTCCTCGGTTGTGGTGGGGGAGGGGGCGATGGGGCTGCTATCGAGAAATCCTCATCATCAGGCAACACTGACGCAAACAAGGAACTTGTTTTCGAGTTTTCCGGTTCACCACTGGAACCGAGTGTTTTCAATCTGGCCGCGTTCTCAGAAGACCAGGAAAATCAGTTCTCACCGGGAGATATCATCAGTCTGACCTGGAATACGGATGTCTACTATGACGACCTCTCGGTTCCCGGGTTCGATGAGACCTTTCCCTATACAGCGTCTGTTTATCTGAGTGAGGACGGCGCGTTCCAGGTGGAAGATGACGTAGAGCTGTTTTCGGTTCAGTGTGTTTTTCCCTCCTCAGAACAGACGGCCTGTGGTCAGTTTGCATCGTTCCGGTGTGACTATGCCCCTGACAATAGACATGAGCTTGTCTGCTCAAGCTTACCGGCTGGGCGAGAACGGGGGCTTGAAAGTCATGTGGTGGATATCACAGAGTTTCTGAATGTCATTCCTAAAACAGTGGAGCTCTTGATTGTGGCTTGTTTAGATAATGAGCCCGAAAAGTGCGACTCCCACCAGCTCAGCCTGCAGTTGAACTGAGCGCCGTTGCAGATTCTGCGTGATCCTTTCGTACGCGAGGAGGAGGGGCGACAGAACAACCGTGATTTATGTGCGGCTCTGGTGGCCCGTACTTTACGGATACTGATTCGAATTCATCGTCGTGTTGGCCGGCTGTTCCGGAATTCAGGATGGGTTAGAATAGAAAACAGCCTGTCGCGGATTCACAGCAAGGAATGGGATGAGTAAACCCGGTGCCATCAGACCCGAAATCAGATACATTCTTTACTTTGCTGTTTTTTGGGCTGTATTGATCGGTGTTGTGACATATTTATTCGACCGAGTGGATGCCCGCAATAACAACCCCAATCAGCAACTGGTCAGCCATGTCCGTGGCGGTGCCACCGAAATTGAGCTGAAAGCCAATCGCCAAGGGCATTATCTGGTGGACGGCACCATCAATAACCACAGCGTCACCTTTATTTTGGACACTGGCGCCACTACCGTGTCAATTTCAGAATCGGTAGCCCAGAAAGCGGGCCTTACTCGGGGCCGCCCCAGCGTTGCACAGACGGCGGCTGGTAAGGTGAAAGTGTGGAGTACTATCATACCGGAGCTCCGTCTGGGCGATATGAGGTTCACTAACGTGCCCGGCACCATCAGTCCCGCCATGGATCCCGACATGGTGTTGTTGGGAATGAGCGTCCTCAGCCAGCTGAACTTCACTCAGCAATCAGGCGTTCTTACCTTGAGCCGGGAAACTCAGTGAGTCAGAAATGGTTCTCCTGGTTGTTTGAGCCCGCCGCAAGACGTTGCATCCTTTTTCAGCCGAGGGCGCACCCGGCGCAGAAAGGGCCTCGCTGAGGGGAAACTGAATGCTGGGGTGGGTCGTATTCCTGGTACTTGGCGGACTGCTTTCAGAAGTAAGGCCCATTTGTGCAATTTTCCACTAACCAAAACGGAGGTCTTATACCGACCTATGGCCATCCATTTCTATGAGAAAGGCCAGCTATCCTCTGGTTTTCACGGCTGGCAGGTGACAGCGACACTAAGAGGTAAGCGCTACCAAAAGTACTTCAGCCTGCTTCCTCCAGCGTCTGCGATTCCAAATGAATTCTGGCATCGCTATCAGGAAACACGAGCGCGTTATTACGATGCCCGATGGTCTGCCCGCTCGGCGGCTTTGAAGTACATTGATGCCTTAAAAACGAATCACCCAAACACGCGCCCATGCCGTGGTGTGGGGTTCCGGGGTATCACGATGGGGATCACGACCGGGGAACGGATTGATCAGGAGCGGTGTTATTTCTCCGTGAATGAGCCCGGAAATCCAGTCCGCTTCTTCATCACAAAAGACTGCACCTTATCCCAAGCCTGGGAGCAAGCGGTCGACCATTGGGGTGAGGTTTTCGATATTCGGCCTAAAGATATTGAAATGAAGCGCAAACATCCGGTTGGCCCTTCTGCCTTTAAAGCGCTTCGTAAACAACTCAACGAGCATGAAGGCTACAACATCTCGGTTGAAGCACTTCACGATGTGTATGCTGAACAACGCGCCCAGATCGAGCGTCAAAAGGCCAGTGAGCAAACCCAGGGTGAGGTCACCGAGGATGATTTGCTGGGATGGTATGCCAGCCTGAAGCAGGAGATTTCAGAGTACCAAAATCGCTGAGTTCGGTCGGAGCCGCGGTTGGCCGGTATTGAAGAGCATTGCTCGGTGTATGTATTAATTACCTGCAGATTCCCGACAATGGTCCCGGTAGGCACAGGAACGGCATTTCCGGGGCGCCGGCAGACAGGGTACCGCCTCGCCATTTTTTGCTTTTCTGGCCAGAATTGTTGCGGATTCAATCTCCCTGTATAGGGCATGGTCAGAGCGGGGCAGGGTAATGTATTTCTCGGCCTGTCCTGTTTTGACTAGGATTCTGGAGACCTTGTACTGATCGCCCCTTGCGGACAATGCGGCGCATTTTGCCTGCACGATGTCACTCTCAAAGATCGGGCCATTCCGGCTTTTGTATTCGACCGCCAGAACACCGCCGTTCACGCGATAGAGCAGATCCGGTTTGCCGAACACCTTGTACCTGGCGTTAAAAAACGGCTTGGTACGCCGTCCGTCGTCGACCCAGATTAAACGGCCATCAATGCCAAGCGCATCTGAACGTTTGAGACGGTGCCAGAGAATGACGACTGCGATAGCGAATAAAAGCAGTGCCGAGGCAAGAAAACCTGTCATGACTGATTCCCTCTTCGGGAGCACCAGCACACCAGTCGATCCACCAGGAAGCGCAAAATGCCTGTAATCCTGGGCGATGACTGGCTCAAGTGAATGGCCAGTGGGGACAGTCGATAATAGAGCCTGACGAGCAGGGCTCCTCCGGGCCACTTTAATATCGCGTCATCTCGAAACTTTCGGAGAACATTGGTTCGTGGATCATCCACGCCATAGAGATATGACGCCACGTAGCAGCGCTTGTCCTGTCGAGCCTGCCGGTTCAATGCCTCATGCTTTAAGTCACCCTGCTGCCGGGCCAGGACAGCCTGCTTGGTTGGCGTGGCACCCTGATATTTGAGCGCCACAGAATGCGGGCAGAAAACGGTGCGTCCGACGTCAGAAGCCGAAATCCACTCTGTTCGTTGTTGAGGCTGATTCTTCCCCATGTTCAGTCCTGCTCGGTCGTGCCATTCAGTGCAGACAAATATCCGTCTACCGTTACTCTGGTTGTATCATCTCGATACAAACCCGCAACCGGGTCTTTGCTGGACGGCTTTCCGCATAGGTACACGAGATTCTCCAGTCCATCCCGGTAGCCCGTGATGTCTGTCACGCACCGGGAAAACGCCCGGCGAACCGTGTTATCCATAGTCAGGGAATATTGATCCGTCAGCCTGGGGTTGGCCGCGATATTCAGAATGGCTTTGCCGTCAGGTAACAGGCGTTCGGATACGAGCGAAAAAAATTCAAAGGTGGCCGTATGCATCGGGATGGTGGCGGCGTTCGTGTAAAGATCCACGACGATGACATCCCATTGCCGCTTGCTGGTCAGCAAATAGGCTCGGGCATCCTGAGCAACGAAGTTCCCCTGAATCTTTTCCTCCAGAAAGTCCTCCTCAACCACCGATTTCAGCTTTGGATCAATGTCGAGGTAGGTAAACCGCGCACCACCGGTCATTTCTGCGGACAAAGTGAATCCGCCGGCGCCCAACACGAGGATGTGCTTTCCGGTCACATCATCGGAAAAAATGGCCTGCTTCATCATCTCAATGTAGGGCCAGCCTTCGCGATTCTCCCTGCCAATATAGGAGGCGGAGCTGCGGTTGATGATTAAGCGCTTGCCTTCGGCATCCTGCGCAATATGAATATCGCTGTACGGGGTGGTCGCGGCAAACAGCTGGCCCGGGATGCGCACGTTGGCAACAAATGTGATGGCGAGTGAGATTGCGGCGACGCCCAGCAGGGCGGATTTCAAGGGCGATCGCTCGGGACTGATCACCAATACAGCGCAAATAGCCAGTATTGCGCAATTAATGACGATGGAATAGCCCACGCCAAGAAAGTACATCAGCACCAAAGAGGTTAGCAGGCAGCCAACAACATTGCCGATTGTGCTCAAAGCCGTGGCGCTGCCGGCCGCTTCACTTTTTCGAGTGTTTTGGTCTGCTGTGTTGAGTAGCAGGGGAACTGTCTGTCCGAGTAAGAAAACCAGTGGTCCCATGATGACCACACAGAAACTCAGCAGATGGATCAGGGGATTGCGGAGTCCCGGGATGCCCGCAGTAATGTCTGCGACCGTCAGAAAATACCAGCTGACAAACGGGTAGGAGAGACCGATGCCGAACAATCCGATGGCAACAATGAGATTTACCAACAGGGCTCTGGTAAATTTCTCAGGTGGCGTTTTCCCGCCCTGATAATAGCCAAGCGCCAGGGCCGCTAAAAAGCAACTGATGATTAAAGAGGTGCAAAGCACGGAGCTGCCGACAAACGCCACCGTCTGGCGTATTGTGACCATTTGTACGCCAGAACTGGCGAGACCCTCCAGAAGGAGAATCAGAGCCACACGCTGCTTAGAGATCATTGTTCGCCCTGCCTGAGGTTGCTGGCCAGCGAGCTTATCAACGGTTAATCAGGTGGAGTGATGAAATGGGTCTTGTCCAATAAACCCAAACCGCACCACAACCTGGTTCATATCTGCTGCGGGTGGCTATGGGTTTCTCAACACCTCCTTGATAACGTACGCCCAGTCTCGACCAATCAAGTATGATTGAAAGGATGTTGCAGCAGCGGTAGGTCGCGCTGACAGCGCGATGCACCAAAGCAAAGAGCTTGGCCATAAGCGGGTAACTATGAACTCCATTCCGCACTATCTAAAAAAACTGTTTTCCCGGGCGTATCGCCGTCAGCTCGCCGCTGAAGAACGACAAAGCGAGCTGAGGGTCTTGATTCAAGAGCATCTTGAGAAACTTCCCAGATGTGAAGGGCAAATACTGGTAGCCACCAGCGAGGACCAGGAAGAGGGTTTTTTCTGCGATGTTACGGTGCCTGCAAGAGTGTTGTTGGCCTGGGCCAGGGAAGACGCCGAGAAAACGGTGATTCAAAACGTCAGTGCCCAAGCGGCGAGGGAGGCTCTGCCGATCTGGCTAGCGAACTCGACCTTCGACACCCGCAAGGTGAGTCGGTTACCGGGCGGCCATTTCGGCCTCGTTGAAGAGCGGATTAATGACTGGGTAACCGATGGAACCGCTACGGTGTATTGCCCGGAATGCGGCCATGAAGTCCAAGACGTTGCGATCACGAAGGCAAACGAAGTCCAGGCCGGCAGGGCCTATTTCTGGTGGACAGATATCTGGAGCTGCCCTCGTGGTCACCTTTTACGCCAAAAGGATCAGGAAATACGGTTTATATTGAGGCCTCACCGACAGGGAGCTTGATTCTCAGCAGGCTTCCGGGTAACTCCTGAGTGCGTCAGGGCGCGGCCTACCACGTAGCCGGCGGCCACACCGACCAACGCTGTCACCGGTCCGATCAGGCCGCCCACCAAGCCACCAACAAACATCAGTATCACGCTTTTCATACAGACTTCTCCCGCCTTCTAGGCAGCTGCATTAGTCCGAGTATAGGACATTGTGTCCGACGATGGGTTGATCCACTCGTGTTGTCTCGCCAAAATACTGTACATTAAAACAGTGTTCGGGGGTAAGTATGTTCTGCATTAAGCTTGGTAACTGAGAATTCGCCTCAAGCCTGGACCTAGAGCATCCTTGGATTTTGGCTACACTGCCTCAGATAGGTCGGGCAAGGATTCAGTGTATGTGCGGACGGTATAACGTAACCGACTCTCCGGAAGTCCAAACGCTGATGGAACAACTGGGGCTGTCTGGCATTGCACCCAGGCCTCAACACAATGTACCACCAGGCGGAATCGGCGAGTTTGTCATAGAAGCGGCAGATGACCGGTACCTGCTACCAGGGATCTGGTCGCTATTGATTGAGCCAAACCCAAACGGCTATGGCTTCCGGCCCAACCCGAAATTCCACACCTTCAACGCCCGCAGTGATCGGCTGACCAGCAGTCCGTTATGGAAAAAGGTGTACCCGACCAAGCGTTGCATTATTCCAGTCAGCGCATTTCACGAATGGAAGGGTAAGCAGGTCTACAACATGCACCCGCAGAATGAGGCCACTGCACTGGCGGGGCTCTGGCAATCCTGGCATTTCGGGGACGAGCAGGTGAATTCCTTCACCGTCATCACACTGCCGCCGCACCCGAGGTTCAGCCATATCCACCCGAAAAGCATTCCGCTGATGCTGCGGCCAGAGGAGTTTGATCTGTGGCTGGATCCAGAATTTCACGAGACGGATGCGTTTCGGGGGCTGATGCGAACGCATATTTCTGCACCGTTGGTGTGCGAGCCCGTGCGGAGTACTCATAACTTGGAGCCGGTAGGCGGTGTGGAGGTTATCTCTGCCGATGGTTAGCTGTTTTTAACGAACCCACCAGGAAATAAAAAACACCGGCGCAACCACAAGGATCGGAATCTTTAACCACACTGGGAAGGCTTCCCATTCCTCCCAACCAACACCGTGGTCATTGAAATAGCTGATGCACAGCATCGACACCACAACCCAGAGTACCGCACCCAGCGCAGCTAAAATCAGAATCATCACGCACCTCGCTGGATGTTAAAGACAAACGTCATCGCATTGGCTTTGCTGATGGTTAGCACATGAATGCTGGCGGCATCTTCGTGCATCTCCAGATTGAGCAACTCCAGCACAGAATTCGAATAGCGAAGCTCCTCAAACCATCGGGCATAGAAATGCTGAACGGCTGCGGAAAGATCATCTGACTGGGTGACGAGCTCGCAGCGCAATAGGGCATCGGGGCAATCGGGCTGCTCCCGAATGAACGATTGCTCGCTGAACACCGGGTCGTTGTGGATCAGGGCATTAAAGATGTCGTGCTGGAACCCCAGCATGGTGGAGTCGAAATCGTAGGTCTTTGGGGTAAACCCATGTTCTAACAGGAGGGCGGCAAAGTTGTGTTTGTTCAGGGCAGGGCTCCTTGTGTCGTTGGCAGAATTGGCCACCGGCTTTACTTGGCCAGCACAAGAATCTAGCATGATATAGCGTCAAGATGTGTCGCTTAAGCTGTCGACTTCGAGAAAAGACAAGGATCCCGCTATGTCCAACACGGCCGTTCGCTACCTCACCATGCTCCGGATGGTGCCCCGATACCCAAGATTCATCACCACCACCCAACTGACGAGCCGCCTGGAAGAGCAGGGCTTTTCAGTAACCATGCGCTCGATCCAGCGGGATCTGGAAAAGCTGAGTGCAGATTTCCCTCTGCTGGTAGACGAGAATTCCCGGCCTTACCGCTGGTCGTTCGACCGAAATGCCACCATGGACATCATACCGGCGCTGGATCTGCCGGCAGCCCTGACCTTTGAGCTGGCGAAGGCCTACCTCTCGCCAATGCTGCCCCCAAGGGCGCTGTCCCACTTAAAGCCTCACTTCGATGAAGCCCACCGCACGCTGTTGCGTGAAAAGAACCCCCTGGGCCAATGGCCAGACCGGGTCAGGGTGATCAATCGGGGATTAGGAGGTGCGCGCCCGCCCGTTGATGCCGATGTTCTGGAAGCGGTCACCGGAGCCTTGCTCCGGGAGTACCAGTGCAAACTTACGTATCAGGCCCGCAGCTGGCCGGAACCGGAAGAGATTGTGGTACATCCGTTCGGGCTCATCTTCCGGGATCCGAATGTGTACCTGATTGGTACCATCGACGGCAGGGAAGGGATTCGCCAGCTGGTGCTGCACAGGGCGACGGCCGGTGAAGTAGTGGAAGAGCTCATCGAGCGCCCGGAAGATTTTGATCTGGATTTGTACATCCACTCCGGCGCCATGGGCATTCTGAAATCCGATGAGCCGGTGTATCTGAAGTTACGCTGCGACAAACCGGTGCTGAACCACCTGATCGAATCCCCACTGGGATTTGATCAGATCACCACCGAGATTGATGACAAGGCCTTCGAAATGGCCGTCACCGTGGGCGACACCCAGGACTTGCGCTGGTGGCTCACCGCCCAGGCGGTGCATTGCGATATCCTGGAGCCGGCGTGGTTGCGGGATGAGATTGAAGCCACGCTTAAGCAGGGGCTGAAACGGACCCGGCAGACCAAGGCTCAATAGACCGGAAAATCCCGGTTTTGGTCATATCCCGCCGCAATGCAAACGCGGCAAGGGCCTCAACCGGGTCCACCGCTTCAAGGTTGCCGAAGTGAATCTGGCGCCAGGTGTCGCGGTTGACCTTCACACTGTACAAGTAGCGATCTTCAACCCGGCCGGTGGCGCGGTTGGTCATCTGGGTGAAACCGGAAAGCACCACGGTCTCGACGGACGGCGCACAGGCAAATCCCTCACCGATCAGCCGAAATCCCATGCCGTGCACGTGGGCCATATAGAGCTTTCGGAGCGCCGTATCCGATAGCTCTTTTACGGAAACCCCGATGCCCCGCTGGTACATCCGCAGCTCGGTTTTTGGGAAATCCTCAATCTCCGGCAGATCCACGTCCAGCATCAGCGTTTTACCATCGTCGCTCAACTCAAACGACAAACTGGTTTCCTCGGGCCAGTCGATGTCCATCAAGTGGTCATCCAACACCGACTCCATCGCAGACAAACTGCCTTGCACGGCCCGTTGGTACAGCGTAGCCCGCTGCGTTTCTTTACGCTGGTTGTGTTCCCGTTCAGATTGCCATTGAACCCGCTGGCGTTGGTACTCCGAGAGCTTTAGCTGGTTGCGTTCCATAATGGCCCGTCGGCGAGCCGGGCAAAACCAGGCTTTCCAGTCCGGCTTGCGAGGCACCGGTTGAACAGGTTCGGGAAGGTCGAAGGGTTCCGGGAGAAATTGGGGAAACTGATCGGGTGCAGGGGTGCCCAGATGAATCGCGCCGATACGCTCCATCATCCGGTTATGGGTATCCACCTGTTCATTGAGAGTATCTTTAAGCGCGTCGAGGGCATAGGCCTTGGCCGCCGCCATGGCTTCGCTGCCAAGATCCTGGCCATCTGCGTCCAGGATGGAAATCTCACCGGTTGCCGTATTGAGCTGAACCTGAGCAATTTGCTCGGCGATGGGCGGCAGAGGCGAGCTTTGCGGATGCTCCCCGTTCGCACTGGCTGAAGGCCTGCCCGGTTGGCGGTTCTTGAGCAGTTTTTCCCGGTAGGACAAACCGGTACCGGGAACACCCACGTTGCCATAAAGCCCGTTTCGTCCCAGCGTGACATTGGCCCCGCGCATACCAGCAGACACGCTCACACCACGCTTACCGAGGTTCAACCGAACACCCGGGAAAATCTTAACGGTTCTGCGAAAACGAAACGCCATAGCCTCCAGCCTGTGGACCTGTTCGTGCGCATCCTATCATTTATTGGTGTTGTGTTGAGGACGATAAGTTTTGATTGAAGAGATCAGTTGTTGTCTGGTCATGCCTCCCCCACGGTTTCAACAATCACCGTTTTACCTTTGGCCCGGGCATAATTCAGGGCGGATGCGGTACCCCGGGATTTGCCATCCCAGAAGGCGATCACCAAATCCGCCGTATCGATGATGGTGCGGTTACGAATGGGGCCGGCCCCGCGGCCGTATTGTTTCCAGTCGGGTTTGATCACGGTAATAGGCAGCTTATGTTCCCGGGCCAGTTGCTCCGCCAGTGCATCCGCGCCTTTTGCGCCGCCAGAGATGATGTGCGCGGGCAACCAGGGTTGGAGCACACGCTCCAGGCGGTCGTAGTCAGTAAAGTGGCGAGAACCAATAACGGCGATTTTGCGCATAGCGAGCTCCACAGGCTGGTAGTCAGGACTGAGAGCTTAACGCCCGTAAGCGACATAAACTGACGCAAACGAAGTATAAGATGGTGGTAAATGGATCAGGAGACCACCTCTATGCTGCTGTGGAAAGAGCTCATCAACGAAGCGCAGGACCCGGGGCCAGACTTGTCAGCCTCGAAGGATGACCTGAAGCTGCTCCAGATCTACCTGTGCCGGCTGTATCTCACTTCCGGGTATGAGAACACACTTAGCTTTTTCGGTGCGGACGACGCGCTGGCATTTCTGGGCATCAAGGTGCCGGAAGGCGGTGGTTCCGTGTCGGGTACCGGTGTATACCTGAAGGCGATTCGTGACCGCGAAAAAGCCCTGACGGCATCCCTGAAAGGCAAGCCGAATCTGTCTTTCGAGCCGTTGCTGTCGAGCCTCACCAAACTGCTAAAACCCAACCTGGTGGAGATCAAAGTTCTGATCTTCACTCTGTTGTTGCACAAGCATCCACAAGCCAAACAGGTTCTGCGCGAGCTGGAAATCACCGAGCTCAACAACTCGGTAAACGCTTTGGCCAAAGCCATGCGGGAATCCTCACGTATGCTCGCTCGCGCTTTGGACGAAGACGCGATGCTGTGCCAGATTCGACTGCTCGAAGCGCCTAATCGCAACAGTGACATATGGGACCTGGTTGAGGGTGGCCCCTTGCTTGGCCAGCTGGTCATCGCTTCGTCCGAAGCAAACGACGAAGAGGATGAGCAGGACCTCGAGCAGATGTTGTTTCGTCAAATCTGCCCACCGGGCCCTGCTGCGCGGCACAAAATTGGTGATTTCAATGGTGTGCCAGAGCTGCAGTTGATGTTGGACTATCTGCAGAATGCGTTGCGCAGTAAAGCCCGAGGCAAAAATATTCTGCTGCATGGCAAGCCCGGTACCGGTAAAACCCAGTTGGCCCGGGCGATGGCCGAAAAACTCGCAGCCCCTCTGTATGAAGTGCCGACCAAAAGCGACAACACCGGATCAATGACAGGCCGGATACGCCTGGATGCGTCCAAACTGGCCCAGATGTTTCTAGAAGACCGGCTTGGCGCCATCCTCCTGTTTGATGAAATGGAAGATGCCTTCCGTAAATCGGATCAGCTGGCCAAGGGCTGGTTCAACCAATTACTGGAGGAAAACCAGGCACCGGTTATCTGGATCAGCAACAACATTACAGAAATGGATCCGGCTTTTTTACGTCGTTTCGATTTCATTGTTGAAGTGAAAGGCAGTGGAACTGATCAGCAAACCGAACGTATGGAAAGGGAACTCCTTATGTTGCCAGTTTCACCTGACTGGGCATCGAGTGCTGCCAAGCAGCCCTGGATGACACCTGCACTGGCCAAAAACCTGTCAGAGGTGGCGCAGTATCTGCCAGTAAAACAGGTCACCCGAAACCAGAACAGGCTGGAATCACTGATCGAACAGCGCCTGGTGGCGATGGGCGAGAATCGCCCGGTGCAGATTCTGAAAAAGCCTCGTAAAGCCGATTTCCCGGAATTCAGGATTGAGTGGATCAACACCCGCCCAACCTTACGGAACGCAGAGCGACTGGCCCGTGATGAAGGCACCGCGCGCATTTGCTTGTACGGCCCACCGGGCGCAGGGAAGACCGCCTATGCCCAGGAACTGGCCCGGCGCCTGAAAAAGCCGTTCATGCTGCAATCGGGCAGTGACTTATTGGGGATGTTCGTCGGGCAAACAGAGAAGAACATCGCCGCTATGTTCGACAAAGCAGAAAAAACCGGTGCAGTTCTATTGCTGGATGAAGCCGACACCTTCCTTTACACCCGCAGCATGGCCCAGCGTAGCTGGGAAGTGAGCGCGGTGAACGAGTTCATGATTCGGCTTGAGCGGTTTGAAGGTGTCTTCCTGGCCACCACCAACCGCTTCGACAGCTTCGACAAAGCCATCCTGCGCCGATTCCAGCTGAAAGTAGCGTTCAGCTGCCTGACAGCCGAGCAGGTAAAGGCTATTGTCAGTGCATGTGTGGTTGATAAGGATAAGGCGAGCGCGTTAACCCCCGAGCAGCTCAGTCACCTGGACCATCTCACCCCGGGTCTGATCCGAGCTGCGGTGCAGAACCTCCGGCTGCGGGGTTTCAAAGCACGCACTGTGAGGCTGCTGGAGGCGCTGAAAGAAGAGCAGCGCCAGCAGACGGAGGGCGTTGTCAGCCAACCAATCGGATTTGTTCAATCGTAAAAGATCAGGAGCGCCGCATAATGAGCAAAAAACCAAAAACCGGCTTCCCGCAAGATTTGTGGGTAGTGGAGTATATTGACCTGATGAATCCTTCGGACAGTTTCGAAGGGCAAGCGATGCCTCGAGAGGAAGCCGAGGCAAAATACGCGGCGTTGACGGACAACGGTACCCGCAAGACCGCCCAGGACAAAAAAAGCATGGGCTACTACCAGCTCAGACAAAAAGCCTGACGTTCAGTCAGGCTGAAGGCCCCCTGAGCTGCAAGGGCTCAGGGGAAGGGAGGAGATTATCCTAAGCGGCGCAACGCTTCTTCCCGTGCAACATCCCAGCTGGAATCGTCGGTAGGCAATCCGTTAGCTCCCAGCGGTGGCACCCCGCGCTCTTTCCGACGGGCGTTTACCTTCTCGGTGTAATCCAAACTCATGGGATTAATACCATGGCGACGGTCATTGGCGTCTGCGATGGAATCCATCATGGCATCGTATTCTTCCGGGAAGAGTTCGTAGTGTACATCGTGGACAAGCTTGTTGAGCTCATCCAGCTTTCGGCACTCCTCCTCGGATAAAGCTTCCCGTTCTGCGGTGCGCTTCTTGAGCAGTTCTTTTTCGGCACGATTCATCGTTTTCTCCCTGTTCAGTTCAACTGCGATCAGTCTAGGCTAGTTGGGCGACACATATTGTCGCAGACGTTCCTTAGAATGAACTTATCAACAAAGGAGGGATGAATGAGCACCCACTACACCGCTGAAAGCATCTCCCGTGCATTGTTCCACACAGATCCTATGCGCACGTGCTGCACAGAGAATGACTGCTTCGATGAGTACGACGCAGTGGCCCGGAGTGTCAGTGAGCATCTACAGAATGGTGAAGCCCTGGAACATGCTTTTGCCTGTGCGCTCGGAGCCTGGTTTTATGATGATGAGGATCTTCCAGTGCAACCCGCTGTGATCAGGCCCGTCATTGAATGGCTTGAGAAAGAGGGACGACACCATGAGTGAACTTAGAACCGACCTGAAAGCCGGATTGAAGGGAAAGTCCCATACCGCCATTCTGATAGCCATGGGCTACCGAAACCCGACTCCTGCGAACATCAAGCGCCTGAAGAACGTGCTGGCCAGTAAACATCTTGGCCTCGAGGGAGGAGGATTTGACCTGAAATACAGTTCGGCAGAGTTTCTGCTGGCACTGAGTAAAGTGGCAGGTCTTGAGGGGCAGGAGGCTCGCCATCGGATCAGCCACCTTGAGCACCCCCTCTCTGAAGAGTGGCATGCATTCAAGCCATATCTCTGGGTAGATACCAACTTCAAACGCACCACCCAGCCGATCTTCGCTTTGGCCGCGTGTGAATCATTCCGCCACCTATTCTTTCCGAAGGGTTTCTGGCGTCTACCACTGGAGCAACAATTGGCCAAAGCGGGTGAAAAGATTCGTGAACACATGCGCGAGACCACCGGCTCTCTCGGTATCTGGGGCAAGATTGAAGCTTACTGGTTTATCCCGGCGCCAGGCCACGCCTATGTCCTGTCGACTGAAGGTGACGTGATTGGCGAAAAATACTTTGCAACATGTAAACAATAGTTACGTTTGTTGGAATTCGCTCCAACTTCACGCAGTATTGCTTATACTCGGAATGCAACGCAGCCTAACTTTTCTGAACTTGGCGGACCGGCTGCGCAGAGAGATTTACCAAACAAGGACGAAAGATGTACGACCTGATCGGCGATATTCACGGCCACGCCACTGAACTCAAAGCCCTCCTCAGCAAGATGGATTACCGAGAAATAGACGGCGTGTGGCAGCACCCCGAGCGAAAGGTCATTTTCCTGGGTGACTTTGTAGACCGCGGCCCGGAACAGGTAGAAACCGTCACCATTGCCCGAAACATGGTCGAGAATGGCCAAGCACTGGCGGTGATGGGTAACCACGAATTCAACGCAGTAGCCTGGGCTACGGAAGACCCGCAAAACCCTGGCGAACATCTTCGCCCCCATATTGATAAGAATCTTAAGCAGCACAGAGCCTTTCTGGAGCAAGTAGGTGAAGGCAGCGAGCTGCACCACAGTATGATCGAGTGGTTCAAAACCTTGCCGGTGTATCTGGACTTGCCGGAATTTCGAGTAGTACACGCCTGCTGGCACCCGGAGCATCTTGCGGCCATAGCCAAGTACACCAATAAAGAAAACCGGTTACTTCCGACCGCTTGGGAGGAGGCAAGTCGAAAGGGCTCAGAGGCCTATGAGGCGATTGAAACCCTTCTCAAAGGGTTGGAGATTCCGCTTCCGGGCGACCATCACTTCTTCGACAAAGATAAGAATAAACGAACCAATATTCGCTCCGAATGGTGGCGCGAAGGTGAACTGACCTATCGCGACCTGGCGATGGTGCCGGAAGAGGTCATCGATAGTATTCCGCATGAGCCGGTGGCCACCCATGTTTTGCCGGGTTACGACGGCGAGAAGCCGGTATTTGTAGGGCATTACTGGATGAAAGGGGAGCCGGCTCCACTGAATGAGCGCATTGCTTGCCTGGATTACAGCGTTGCCGGTGGGCTGGGTGGAAAACTTTGTGCTTATAGATACGACTTGAAGCAGACCCTGAGCTCCGATAACTTCGTCTGGGTTTGATTAACGACTTAAAGAAAGTACTCGGAGTCTCTACGCCCGCATCATTGCAAGGCCAGGCCGCCCCCTTCTCACCTCGGGAATTAGTCAGGAGTTGAACACGCGTGTTACTCGATAATCAATCAAGTGGGTTTGTTGGCCAGGAGCTTAAGAAGCACCCATTCAAGGGGGCAAAATTATCGGTACTATCAAGCCTTATGAGCCTCTATGGCTTTGCCTATTTCAAGCATGAACTAGCGCAGTTGGATGGAGCCAGGCTTTTACTAACCGAATGGGGGGGCGGCAACCTTCAATCGCTCATTGGCTCCGCAGAGGAAGTTCGGTTACTTAATCGACTACAACAAAAACGCACTGCCAGGGAGTTCTCGCAGTGGCTGGCAAACAAGGCTGAAGTGAGAGCCAGCGTACGGTCTCAGCCGGGTCAGAACATTATTCATCTGGGGTCACCGGAGGAAAGCTTTGCCATCAGTGGCAGTGCCACTTTCAATCCAACCGGATTGGGTGAGGTGCGCTCTGATTTATTACAAATGAACATGGGCCTGTCTGATCCGGAGAGCACCCGGCAGCTTCTGGCATGGTTCGATAACGTCTGGGCTGATCCACACAATGTTCGTGATATTAAAAATGGCCTCATCGCCAGGTTGGATGCCATTGCTGCCGATCAACCGGCCAGTTTCATCTATTTCCTGACGCTATTTCATCTATTCAAGGATTTCCTCGAAGATATCGACGAAGACAGCATAATTCGAAGCAAAACCGGATTCAAAGACATGCTGGTCTGGAACAAACTCTACAAATTCCAGAAAGACGGTGTGCTGGGTGCAATAGACAAGCTCGAAAAGCACAACGGCTGCATCATTGCCGACAGCGTGGGGTTGGGTAAAACCTTTGAAGCCCTGGCGGTGATCAAGTACTACGAGCTGCGTAACGATCGCGTGCTTGTTCTATGCCCGAAAAAACTCCGTGACAACTGGACCATGTATACGGTCAACGACAAGCGCAACCTGCTCGCCGCTGACCGCTTTAATTACGACGTACTGAACCATACCGATCTGACCCGACCAAAAGGCTACTCGGGCGAAATCAATCTGGAGACACTAAACTGGGCCAATTACGACCTGGTGGTCATCGACGAATCCCACAATTTCCGTAACACACCGAGCAAGGCGGAAGGTAAAAGCCGCTATGAGCGCCTGATGAACGACATTATCCGTTCAGGCGTGAAAACCAAGGTGCTGATGTTGTCGGCAACGCCGGTCAACAATCGCATGAACGATCTGAAAAATCAGGTCGCCTTTATTACAGAAGGTCGGGATGATGCCTTTGCCGAACAGGGTATTAAAAATATTGAATCCACCCTGCGACTTGCCCAGAAGCAGTTCAACCAATGGGTGAGCGAACCGGTTGAAAAGCGTACCACGGCAACCTTGCTCGACATTATGAGCTTTGACTACTTCAAACTGCTCGATATCGTTACCATTGCCCGTTCGCGAAAACACATTGAAAAGTACTACGGCACCGAAGATATCGGCCGCTTCCCAACTCGGTTGCCACCAAAAAACATCTATGCCGACATCGACGCTTCCGGCGAGTTTCCGCCGTTAAAAGACGTCAACAAAACCATCCGGCGGCTATCCCTGGCGGGTTATTCTCCACTGAAATTCGTGCGTGAAGCAAAAAAAGCCGAGTACGCCCGTCGTTACGATAAAGCCGTGGGCGCAGGCAAAGGGGTATTCAAACAGGTTGACCGTGAAGAAAGCCTGATTCACCTCATGCGCGTCAATTTGCTCAAGCGCATGGAAAGCTCAATTCACTCGTTCACGCTGACGGCCACCAAGCTCGCTCAGCAGGTCGACCGACTGCTGGCCAAAATTGATGCCCACGAATCAGAAGAACTGACCGAGCTGAATATCGAGGATATTCACGACTTTGAGCTGGAGTCCACTGAACTGGAAAGTTACATGGTGGGCAACAAAACCAAAGTGTTGCTCCAGGATATGGATCTCATTCGCTTCCGACAGGAGCTGGAGGCCGACCGTGAGTTTTTAAACCACATTGCAGAAACAGCACAAAGTGTAAATGCAGGGCGTGATGCAAAGCTGGAGCAGCTTAAACAGGCCATTGCCAGTAAAGTGGCTAACCCGCTCAATCCGGGCAATAAAAAGGTGATCGTGTTTACTGCGTTCGCCGACACGGCTCAATACCTGTATGCCCATCTGGCGCAATGGGCGCATTCCGAATTAGGCATTCACAGTGCATTGGTGACGGGTGGCGGTACGAATAAAACCACCATGACGGGCTTAGGTTCCGACCTCAACAATATTCTTACCGCCTTCTCGCCGATATCCAAAGAGCGCAGCAAAGTAGACCCAACTGCCACTACCGAACTGGATTTACTGATAGCCACCGACTGCATCAGTGAGGGTCAGAACCTGCAGGATTGCGATACGCTCATCAACTACGACATTCACTGGAACCCGGTACGCATCATTCAGCGTTTTGGCCGTATCGACCGTCTTGGCAGTAAAAACACGCAAATCCAGCTCATCAACTTCTGGCCCAACATGGAGCTGGATGAATACATCAACCTGGAAGCGCGGGTCTCGGGGCGTATGGTGTTGCTGGATATATCCGCGACGGGCGAAGAGAACGTCATCGATGAAAGCGCCAAAGACATGAATGACCTTGAATACCGGCGCAGACAACTGCAGCAACTCAAAGATGCGGTTGTCGATCTGGAGGACATGAGCGGAGGTGTATCCATTACCGATCTTACCCTCAATGACTTCCGCATGGATCTGTCTGGCTATATGAGCGACAAAGCGCGCCTCACAACGCTGGAGCAAGCACCGCTGGGGCTGTATGCCGCCGTCAGTATTGACCAAGATATGGCCGTCGATTGCATTAAACCGGGCGTCATCTTCTGCCTGAAGAATATCCGCAGTGGTAAAGAAGCGGTTCAGGTGGATGATAATTACCCGCTGGCACCGTACTTCCTGATCTACGTGACCGCTGATGCCGAAGGCAGCACGGTGGTTGAGCTGAACTTTACCCAAAGTAAAAAGATACTCGATCTGCTCAAGCGCGAAGCCTTCAAACACAAAACGCCCGATCACCCCGCCATCACCGAAGTCAACCGCATGACACGTCACGGGCGTGATATGAGCCACTTCCAGCATCTGCTTGCCGTCGCCGTAGATAGCATTGCCGGAAAGAGCGAAGAAAAAGGCATTGAAAGCCTGTTTGCCAAAGGCGGTACCGTACTTACCGCCACCTCCAGTCAGGGCATTGAAGACTTTATGGTGGTGTCCTACCTGATATTGACAGCCCCTAACGAGGCTGATGAGTCTAAAGGGAACAGAGCACAAGGAGAGCGTGATGTCTGATATGGGGTTAGGCTTGCCACAATTCGAAGCCTTTCTGGAAGACCTGAACGTGCCCGATAGCTGTGTGCTCAATAAACCCCTGTTCAAAAAGATGTTTCAGGAGCACGCCGACCTTGACGCTAAAGACAAAAAGGCTCTGAAAGACGATATTGATAAAATCCGCTGGCTCTACACCCTAAAGCCCAGCACCATCAATATCGCGCCTTTTAGTGACGACCTGCGTGATTATGGTGAGTTGGCCTTTCTATACGTGGAATTAAGCAGTACCAAAAGTGCTGAACGCATTGGTCACCTGATTAACAGGGCGGTTCCTTACCCATTAGTGATTTTCTTGGTGCACTCTGAAAGCAACATCATAGAAGACGGCACAAAAGCAACTGGCGAGCCGGGTTCAAACGTACGCGAAAAACAACACGCCAAAGAACAACTGGCTATTTGCCTTGCGGACAAACGCATAAACAAAGCGGATCAAACAAAGTGGGTCATTGAAGATTTTCAGCTATCGCCCTGGTTATCATTGAGCAACGTAACGGGAATCACCAAAGTATTTTTTAACAGTCTGAACTTTACCAGCTTGCCGCACAGTAATTTCTGGCAGTTTTACCAAGCCTTTATGTGCCGCATACAAGCGCTTCAGTGTGCTGAAGTCAGTGGGCGCTTTTGTTTGGTGGATGGTTTAGTGAATGGAGAGGCGGCGGAACAGCAACGTAAACAATTGCAACACTACCGCCAAATCGAGCAGAACATTAATAAACTGCGTGCCCAGATCAAACAGGCCGAGTTCAGCCAGCAGGTTGTGTTGAATACCCAGATTAAACAGCAGGAACAGCGGCTCAGGCAGATCGCTGAAGCCCTTTAACAGAATTGAAATAGTAGAAGCTGAAATAAGCCGAAAGCAAAAGGATTGAGAGGAAACACAGTGAAAAATGTTATTCCAGAAGTGGATAGTAAAAGCATGGACATCGTCGCCGACAACATAAGCAAACTCAAAGAACTTTTCCCAGAAGCCTTTACCGAAGGCAAAGTCGACTTCGATGCCCTAAAAGAAGTGCTGGGTAGCTACATTGATGGCCGTGAAGAGCGCTACAGCTTCACCTGGAATGGCAAAAGCAAAGCCCGCATGCTAGCACAAACCCCAAGTACCGGCACCCTGCGCCCCTGCAAAGAAGAATCCGTTGATTGGGACTCGACTCAGAATCTATTTATCGAAGGCGACAACCTTGAAGTGCTAAAGCTGCTGCAAAAGAGCTATCACAAGAAAGTCAAAATGATCTATATCGACCCGCCATACAACACCGGTAAGGATTTTGTTTACAAAGATAACTTTCAAGACAATATCAAAAACTACAAAGAGTTCACTGGTCAGGTCGACGACGAAGGACGCAACTTATCCAGCAATCCGGAAACAAGCGGACGCTATCATACTAATTGGTTGAATATGATGTACCCTCGTTTAAAGCTTGCAAGGAACATGCTTAATGATGATGGCGTAATCCTAGTTTCTATAGGTGATGCAGAGCTTGCGAATCTGATTTCAATAATGAATGAGATTTTCGGTGAAGAAAACCGCGTAGCTATCTTTACTTGGAAGTCTAGAGCAAAACCAACCAATGCTGGAGATGCTAAATTTAGGCCACAAAAAGTAGCTGAGTACGTTGTAGTTTACGGTAGACGTTCTGGAGATGAATTAAAGTTCAATGTTGTTTCCGCAAAATTAAGAACATATCCTAATGAAGATTCTGACGGAAAATATAGATTAACCACAATTTTGACCTCAAATCGAGGGACCTTCAGAAGGGAAACCATGCGATTTGAATCTGGTGGTTATCAGCCAGATGAAGATTATCGATGGAAGGCTGGTCGGGAAACAATAGACAACCTATTCAAGAATAATCGAATTCAGTTAAATGATGATGGTGTTCCTCAAGAAAAGAAATACGAGCATGAAGAACAAGACCCACTATACCCAATTTATTGCTTTATGGATCCCGACCTTACAGGGACAGCAGAGTCCGGTAAATCAGATTTAAACGATCTGGTGGGAAATAAACATGGTTTAGATACTGTGAAGCCTGTTTTATTGCTCAAATATTTGATTGCAACATTTTCATGCCAAGACGATGTGATCGTCGATTTTTTTGCAGGTTCATGTACAACTGCTCAGGCGGTTTTTGAATTGAATGCAGAGCAATCCACAAATCGAAAGATTCTTTTGGTTCAAATTCCAGAACCGATTAAACAGGACTCAGAAGCTTTTGCAGCAGGATTTAAATCAATTGTTGATATCGGTAAAAGACGTCTTGTAGGCGTAAGTGAAAAGTTAAAAACCACTATGGCGGATTACGCTGGTGACCTTGGCTTTAAGGTGTTCAAGTTGGATTCCACCAATATAAAACCCTGGGAACTAGACTTTGATCTGACGGAGCAGGATCTGGAAGATCAAATCTCCAATATCAAACATGGCCGCAAAGATGAGGATGTGCTCTACGAGGTACTGTTGAAGTACGGTCTGGATCTGACGTTACCGATTACTGAGCATATCGTAGCAGGTCATAAAGTCTTTGATATCGGTATGGGTGCGCTGATGATCTGTCTGTCGGACGACATTACTCTCGACGTAGTAGAAGGCATTGCCAAACTCAAAGACGAACTGAAGCCGGAAATTATGCGCGTGGTCTTCAAAGACGCTGGCTTTGCCGATGACGTGGTAAAAACTAACGCGGTACAGATTCTCAAGCAGGCCGGTATTGAAGACGTAAGGAGCCTGTAAGATGAGCATGAAGATTCAGTTCGATGCCAATCTGGATTATCAGCGTGATGCCATTGAGTCGGTAACGGGCGTATTCGCCGGCCAGGAAATCTGCCAGACCAACTTCACGGTAGCGCCGCTACAATCATGGGAAGAAGGCTCGCTGTTTCATGGCACTCAGGAAGATACTCTGGGTATTGGTAACCGCCTACGCCTGCTGGATGAAGATATCCATGCCAATATCCGCAAAATACAGCTGAAAAATGGCCTCGCGCCGTCAGAATATTTTGATTCAAAAGGCGGTATCAACCTGACGGTAGAAATGGAAACCGGCACAGGTAAAACCTACGTTTACCTGCGTACGGTTTTCGAAATGAACCGGCTCTATGGCTTTTCCAAGTTTATTATCGTGGTGCCGTCCATTGCCATTAAAGAAGGTGTGCAAAAGTCACTGGAAATTACGGCGACTCATTTTAAAGAGCTGTACGAAAACGTTGCCTTTGACTATTTCACTTACGATTCCAGTAAGCTGTCGGATGTGCGTAGCTTTGCGACCAGCCCTGACATTCAGATCATGGTGATTAATATCGATGCCTTCCGGAAAAGCTTCACCGATCCGGAGCAGGAGAACAAAGCCAACATCATTCACCGGGCACACGACCGCATGACCGGTGCCAAGCCGATTGAGTTTATCCAGCAAACCAACCCGATTGTGATTGTCGATGAACCCCAGAGCGTTGACACCACAGATAAAAGTAAGGAGGCCATCGCCTCGCTTAACCCTATGTGCACGCTGCGTTATTCCGCAACACATAGAAATCCGTACCATATGCTCTACAAGCTGGACTCAGTCGATGCCTATGAGCAAAAACTGGTCAAGCAGATTGAAGTGGCGGGTATTGAGGTTAAGGACGGCCACAACAAGGCCTATATCAAGCTGCTAAGTGTGAACAACAAAAAAAGTCCGATCAGTGCCAAAATCGAAATTGATGCTCGCCTGAAGAATGGCAGCATTAAGCGCAAGGAGGTCACGGTGACCAGCGGAGCGGATTTGCTGGATGCCAAGTACAGCGGTGGACGCGACGTATACGACGGCTACATCATTGAAGACATCTACTGCGAACAGGGCAATGAATACATCAGCTTTACCAGTAAGCCCGATATTCTGAAACTGGGTCAGGCCTTGGGCGAAGTAGACCCGGATGAGTTTAAGCGCCTGCAAATCCGCAAGACCGTTGAAGAACATCTCGATAAAGAAATGCGCCTGCGCCCACAGGGCATTAAGGTGCTGAGCCTGTTTTTTATCGACAAGGTCGCCAACTACCGCTGGTATGACGAAGACGGCAACGCGCAAAAGGGCAAGTTCGCCCTGATGTTTGAAGAAGAATACGATCGCGCCATTCGTAAGCCCAAGTACAGCCAGCTATTCGAAGGTGCCGATTTAGATACGGCGGCGCAAGGTGTGCATAACGGCTATTTCTCTGTCGACAAGAAAAAAGACAGCTCTGGCAACGAGATGGTGAAAGACTCATCGGGCAAAACTGCCGCCGATGAAAGCGCCTATAACCTGATCATGAAAGACAAAGAGAAACTGCTGAGCTTTGATTCAAAGCTGAAGTTTATCTTCTCTCACTCAGCGCTCAAGGAGGGCTGGGACAACCCTAATGTCTTCCAGATATGCACCTTGAACGAAACCAGTTCGGTGATCAAAAAACGCCAGGAGATCGGTCGGGGCTTGCGCATCTGCGTTAACCAAGATGGCGAGCGTGTACACGGTTTTGCTGTGAATACACTCACCGTGATGGCCAATGAATCCTACGAGCAATTTGCAGAGCAATTGCAGAAGGAAATCGAAAACGAAGAAGGCATCAAGTTTGGTGTGGTTGAAAAGCACCTGTTTGCCAATATCGTGGTGCCGGTTGACGACCACAATCACGAATATCTAGGTACCGAGGCGTCAAAGCAGTTGTGGGAGCACTTGCAGAGCGAAAGCCACATTGACAGCAAAGGTAAAGTCCAGGATAGCCTTAGGGTATCGTTAAAGAACGGTACTCTGGCGTTGCCTGAGGCATTCCAGCCCCATGCAGCACAGATTGTGTCGGTACTGAAGAAAGTAGCTGGCAACCTGAACATCAAGAACCGTGATGACAAAGCCAAGGTTTCTCTGAACAAAGCCGTGTATCTCAGCCCCGAGTTTCAGGCGCTGTGGGATCGTATTAAATACAGAACCACGTTCCGCGTGGACTTTGATGCCAACGCGCTGATCGAAAAGTGCGCCGAAGAGATCAAAATTAACCTTCAGGTGGGTAAGGCTCGCTTCACTTACCGTAAGGCGAAGACTGAAATAGACCGGGGCGGCGTGCATACCGAGCAGGTTCAGGAAACAACCAGTGTTTACGAGTCCCGCGCATTTGATTTGCCCGATTTGATCACTTACTTACAGAACGAAACCAACCTGACGCGCCGCAGCATTGTTGCCATTATCAAAAAAAGTGGCCGCCTGGAATCTTTCAAGAATAACCCGCAGAAGTTTATCGAGCAGGCCGCCAACATCATCAAAAGTCAGATGCGCCTGTTTATCGTCGACGGGATCAAGTACCACAAAATTGGTGACGATCAGTTCTATGCTCAGGAGCTATTCCAACAAAACGAATTGTTCGGCTACCTGAAAGACAACATGGTGAAAGCTGAAAAGTCAGTCTTCGACCACGTCGTTTACGACTCTGATATCGAACTGGAGTTTGCCTCGGCCTTTGAGCGAAACGACGATATTAAGCTCTACGCCAAACTCCCCGGCTGGTTCAAGATCGATACTCCCCTAGGCGGTTATAACCCTGATTGGGCGGTACTGATTGAAAAGGACGGAAAAGCAAAACTTTATTTCGTTGTTGAAACCAAGAGCACGCTCTTCTCGGTAGAGCGCCGCCCAGAGGAAAACGCCAAAATAAAATGCGGTCATGCACACTTTGAGGCCCTGGGTGATGACGTGAAGTTTACTGTATCAAATTCGATGGACGAGTTTTCAAGCAGGTATGCGTGAGCAGTGTTAGTTCACAGTTTTTTGAAATTAACGATTTGAAAAGGAAGTCAAAATGAAACTTGGATTAGATCTGGAGAACTGTTATGGCATCAATAAACTGGTTGGGGGTCCGGCTCGGACAATGGGCGTGTCTGGATCTTGGCCTCCTGCTTTACCGATGTCCGATCCTGACTACTTAGGAGCCGTTCGTAATACAGCGTACCGATCTGCCGTTCCAGTGCACGAACACTCCATCCCTCCTGGATCGCTTCTTGCTGGCACCATGCGCGAGCTTCGGGGTTCTCAATGCGAGAAAGATGATTGTAATGCGACCAGCTCAATTCGGGAGACACTGTCTCTCGATTCGGAAACGTTTCATAGAACCGACGCATATTACGCAGGTTCGTGACATCAAAGCCTTTTCCAAACTCTTTGGTTAATTCTTGGGACAGGCGCTGAAGCTGCTGCCTTCCATAGGCGGCTCGGGCCTCCCCCTGCTGCTCGTCCTCGATAATGAGCCGGCCAATATGCCAATAGGTCTGAACCATAGAGCTGTTGACCGCTCGCACGACTTGCTGCCTGGCCGTTTCAATCTCTGTTAACAAGCGAGGGTTCGGCATCGTCATCGAAAATTCTTTGTTTGGTTCACGATCCATCTTCCGGTTCCTAACAGATTTCATGTAGTGGCATAGTGAATCTGGCCACCTGATGTTGAGTTGTATGATCACTCACATAATGAATCAGGTGAAGACGAAGACGAAAAAAAGAGGTCCTTCAGTCCGGAAGTCCATTTGGAGGCTGCCCAGCTGGTGGTCGAGCAGGGATACACGGTGAAAGCTGCCTGCGATGCCATGGGTGTCGGTAAAACTACCATGGAGTACTGTGTTCGAATACTTCGCTCCGAACACGCATGGCTTCCATTTTAGAGATAGTCTCGAGGTGTTCTGCATTCTGCGAGATATACTGACGGCATAAAACACTTCGTCCCACAGCCAAATTCATGGGGTCCAGCTGTGGCGCTCAGCTTTTCCATCCATTAACACCCGAGGGTGATCGGCGAAGCTCTTGTAGTGGTTAAAAATGAGAAATCGATGTAAGGATAGATCATGAGCAGAAAAGCTACGGGACCGGTATTTGTTCTTCCAGACGAGCCGGTCGCTCGGTTTTCACCAGAGATGGAGTCGTGCTTCGAGATGCTGCACCGAGCAGTTTCACGAGGAGTCGAAATCCCAGATACGGTGGACTCAATTGTGGGATTAGTGAAACAGCTAAAGAGTCTTTACTACATCATGCGGGATCACTTCGAAGCTGATGACGGCATTTCCCAGACTGTAGCTGACGCGCTGCCGGAAATCGAGATTGGGCCGGTGACGACTATGCTGTCCTCGTGGGAGCAGAATCACGCCGTAGGGAGTCGCGAGTACGAGCAAAGAAATTATCAGACGACTCAAGTGCCACTGTATACGGATCCCGCAGACCGGTTTCATGGGTACGTGGACTGCTGGCGGCTATACCGTGTTTGGCTCTTTGAAGCGAATCGAGCACTCACAATATGTAGAACACGGATATCTGATGAGGCCCCAGATCAGCCACTAAGACGCTATGATTGGCTGATATAGCAAAGAAACTGTAAGCCGACGGCGACCTTCATCCACTTCCGCACTGTTACCAATTCTGAGCCTGGTACAGTAAGACATCCTCAACCGAAAGCTCCATCTCTGCTTCCTCACCAAGATCAACGATGATTTTCTGCGCCTTCTCCAGAATGTCGTCCGCCTGGTGCTCCTGAAAAAAGAACTCATCATCGTCGCCGCGCATGATCGATACCGTTGGCAGCATTGACTCAATTTGCACGTATTGGCCGCTTTCACGAGCACTGTTGGCGATTCTCAAAATTTGCTGAATCAGTTCTTTGTTTTGCACGGGGCACGCCCTTTTGTCTAACGTGGATTCGGTGGACTGCAATTTGCCACCGATACTAAACGCATCAGCACATCTCGTAAATCTCTACCTATGTGTTTCCTGGCTACTCTTCCAGGGTATAGGCGTCGGCGCCACGGGCCGCGACTACCGTATCGCGAACAAACACCCAACGCGAACCGACGGGTTTGCTTTCGTACTCCCCCTGATAGTAACGCTTATCCTTGAGCTGCCGGAAATGCCATTGCCGGTAGTGCATACCCGGTGCCGAGTGGTGCTCACTCATTGATTCACTGTAGCCGAGCGTGAAGCTCTGACTGCCTTTGCGATCCAGCCGACCCTCGATATGGGGTGCCAGCTCGCCCGGAAAACCGGGTTTCAGCAGATCACCGTTGGTCGCCATGTTGTATACAGACAGCGCACAAACAATCTTGAATGCGTAGAATTCAGCCGCTTCGTCCTCTCGGGAGAGTCCGCGAACCCGGTAATTGGCCTGTTTCATAGGACCAAGCCGTTGTGAAAACTCCTCCGGAGTTGAGGCTGAAAGAAGATCGCCGATTCGACTAAATCCTTCTGATCCCCTGATGGTCGAAGACATCACGGGATCCCGGTTCCCATCCAACAAGGAGATGCACAGCAAAGGTTCATCCTTTTTTAACTCCTCAGAGACCGGATTCTGAGCTTCTTCGGGCACCTTGAAGTGGCGCTTGCAGGATTGTTCGTCAATACCCAAGCCTCGCGACAGCACCGGATTGAACGGCTGCTGCAGATAATTTGCATATCGCAGCATGATCTCTCGCGTCTCGTTCAGGCGGTAGCTGGTCACCAGAATGCCCCGAATGTGGGTGCCACCATGGGTAAAGCCCAGTGGCATCGGCAGCATGAATGCAGGGAAGGGCAGCTGGAAGCCGCCAACCACACTCAGATCGAATTTTGCATTGAGGAGACGTTCGATAAAACCAGCCGACTGGGGGAAAATAATGTGTTTGCCTTCCGACTCCCAAAAAAGCTCCTCGGCTATGACCAAACCGTCGAGGCCATACGCAGCTTCAGGGCTGGAAGCGATGAGATGCCGCGCCAGGTCATCATCTGACATCTTTCGAATCACTTTCTTCAGACCTGGCTCACTGCCCAAGGCTAGTCGGCCGCTCTGGGCAATCAGGCTTCGTCGTGTTCTGTAGATCTCGAATTTTTCGCGGCTCATAAAAAGCTCTGGTTGTTGGTTGTGTGTATTGGATTAGCTTATATCCGCGATGAGTCTAAGCAACCTTAATCGACGATTATCACATTCGGTACCGGGCGGCGTCTGGTGTGGCCCCTCAAAATCTTGCCCATTGTGCGTCCATACTCATTGTACTGTTACAGATTCCCAGCAGAAGGCCCTATAAACCGTGAGATCTGTATTACGGCCCGTCACAACTCACGCAATCCACCACCGGTAACAATCCTGAGCATTTTGCTCGAATAACTGCTTGTCAGGCGCAGACCGGTGTTGTAACTTTCTCTTTGATGCCTCACCGAGTCGACCCTGGCATCAGGCTCATAGCCAGACTCAAACCTCCCGTATCCTCGCATCTGCGTTGTTCAACCCTGTAGTTCTGTTCTTCAGTGCATCCCTTGCTGCTGGATTTTCTCGCTATAAGCCAGAACTCCGGTCATGCCGTGCTTTTTTCTTTGAGAGGGCAGGGCTGACCGTGTAAACGGCGATCTCCGGAATCTTGTTGCTGCAGTTCTCCGAACTCGGCACCTGATAAGCATCCCCAACCTAGCCACGAAACGGATGCGATTGCTGCGGCAATCTGGCTTAACGCTAAACCGGAGAAAACCATGTTCACATCAAATCAAAAGCTGTACATCAGCTCAAAAACCAACGCTGCCCGCTGGAGAGCTGTTTCAATGGCGGTAACCAGTTTTACTGTGTTACCCATCAGCCTGTCTCTTTGGGAAGTCATGATCAACTCTGACATCCTGAAGCTGGCGATCTATATGATCTTTGCGATCATCATTCTCGCCATACGGGTCATTGTTGCTGGTAAGGTCGCTTATCACACAACCGTTGTTGAACTCTTACGAACCCGTCTGGATCATCCCCCCAATTCCCCAAAGGAGTTGAAGGATGATCAAGAATCAACCAAACTGACAGGAGGTTCATAAGCTATGGAGGCTCAAGTGATAGTCTTTGTAGGTGTTTTAACAGCGCTCATCGTCGTCGGAATCGCAGTGGCCGCGAGAATTGATACTCTCAATCATCGCAAACTACTGGCCGAAGCCGATAAAGAGCACGGCCATACCGCACATCAGTCCTGAGTCTTCCGACTCTATTCTCCTCGCTTCTCGCGAACTCCCCCAGACAGTACGCGCAACTGACTCGAGCTGCTTAACCTCAGCCCGGTGTCTTTGCGTGTCTGTCTTTATCTCACCTGGTACGCCAATTCTCACGCCCTAGTGTTCCGAGGCCACTGCGGCCTGTGTCCCTGTCAACGGATACAGACTTGAGTGTGTCCTCAGTGAAGCTTTCCAAGAATCTTGCTGCTGACCGTTCATAGAACGCCGGCGCCTGATAAGCATCCCCAACTAAGCCATGAAATGGATGCGATTGCTGCGGCAATCTGGTTTCACACTCAAAAAAGGAACGCTTCATGAATCTTCATGAAATCGATGCCCCCAAGCATCACTCTACCCACGCCAACAAAATCGGGTACCTAATAAAACTGGCCATCGAGAAAAGCACCCATGGGCGCTATATCGTGGCCACCTCGCAAGCTGGTGAAGTGTTGGTTCTTCCTCACTTCAACGCTTCGACCAGAAATGACCTGACCTGGGTGTATGACACCGAGTTCGGCTATGTCTTTTCGACTAAACGGAGTGCGTGATGGAACTGTTGATCGGTTTGTTTGCGCTTTTCTGGTTCTGCTTCGGCAGCCTGGTTGTCTTCAATGCCATGAGATGGGGCACCGCTCTTAGCGATCGCCTACTCGTGGTTATGGGGCAAACCCTGAAATGGGCCCTTCAGCACTGTGTTAAAGGGCTTGTCCTTCTGATTCGGTATGCATTTAGCCGCGTCAAGAAACCTGAACACATGGCTATCCGGCCAATTATTGCTACGCCTCTCGAACTTGAGCACATGCGTAGGCAGCAACTCATCCAGTCCAACAGCCGTGTGCCTGTTGAGATTGAATACACTCCACCCAAGAGGAAATGATTATGTATCAGAAAGTCCAGCTCATCGGCCGACTTGGCCAGAAAGATGTTCGCTCTACGCCAACCGGCACCCAGGTTGTCTCTTATTCTGTCGCTACATCCAAGTCCATCAAGGACAAGGAATCGCAGCAATGGAAAGAAACAACCGAATGGCATCGCTGTGTTTCATTCGGTAAAGCCGCTGAACACATCGCGATGAATATCGAACCTGGGGATCTTCTGCTCATTGAAGGCGAATTGAAAACCCGTCAATGGCGAAGTCAGAACGGAGAAGATCGGTTTACCACGGAAATTATGGTGAACGACTTCCCGAAAAAGCTCCCGAAGTATTTCAAACGAGATGCTCAGGGCGCCCAGAACGGTCTTGCCGTACCTTCAGGTCAGACTTCACAGGAGAGCCCGCCCATCGACAATTACGATTGGGACGACATTCCGCTGTAGTGAAGTAGACCAATAAACCCGGATGGGGACTTTCCCCTGACCGGAGAGCCCCATCCTTTTCAAAGGAACAGCCATGGGGTTTTCAAGAAAAGAGGTCCATTACTGGCTGGAGACAGCGAGTGATGAGCAGCTCAAACGGCACCTGGCAAATTCGCAAGAAATGCTTGTGTTACTCACCAACCGGGAGCAGATCAAATCGCTGAAGTGGCTTCGCGCCAGAATCATCGAAGAGATCAATGCCCGTGCCGAGGCTAAACAATCCTGAACGATTGTTTGCGCTTCATCTTTTCAATCAGAGCTTTCTGCTCTTCATCTGAACCAAACGCAATGGATCGCACGGCCTGCCACTCTGTGGTGTTCGGCTGACCTTCCAGCATTCGGTCAGTTTGCTCTCTGAGGTACTCCAGAAAGTAAGGCCTCGCGGCCTTTCTGCTCTGAAGGTACTCCTCATAGGACTTGATGGACTTTGGATCAATGCCCGCTTTTGCCAGCAAAGGCCCCTGTTCCTCAAGCCCAACCGATGTGAACCGAAAATTGCCTGCGTCATCGACGATGTAATGGTTGGTCTGCATCAACTCTCACCTCTTCAGGGATTATCCCCCTGAACACTCAACTCGCAAGGGATCATTTTATGACTCACACACCGCAAGTCGTGAAACCCGCTCAGTGGCATCAGGCCATTGAATCCTCAAAAGAGAAGTTTTCCGGCTCCGGCCTGGACTTCAAACAAGAGCAGATCTTTGCCACTCAGCAGTTAATGAACAATTCATACCTGCTCGATGTCGCAAAGAATAACCCGTCTAGCCTCAGGCTTGCGATGTACAACGTCGCGGCTGTGGGCTTAACCCTCAACCCAAACCAGGGTCTGGCCTATCTCGTTCCACGCAGATTGCGCCGAAACGAAGACGCCAAGGTCATGCTCGATATCTCTTATCGCGGCCTGATCGCAATCGGCGTTGAAACTGGTGCTATCCGGTGGGCCAAGGCTGAACTCGTCTATGAGAATGATGAGTTCACCTACAAAGGCCCCGCCGATAAACCCGATCACAAATGCGATCCGTTTTCGACGGATCGAGGCGCTATTCGCGGGGGTTACTGCCTTGCGGAGCTGCCTTCCGGTGGCGTTCTCGTTGAAGCTATGTCCAAGGCGGACATGGATAAAATTCGGGATGTCAGCGAAGCCTTCAAAAAAGGCTTTGGACCATGGGTTGATTGGGCTGAACAAATGATGCTCAAGAGCATTGTTAAACGAGCGAGCAAATGGTGGCCGATGTCGACGCCCCGTATGGCCCGGGCCCTTCAGATTCTCAATGAGGAAAATGGAGAAGGCCTGGCTGTGCTGGCAAACAATGTCGTCTCACCGGCTGCTCTTCCTGCACCACCGCCACGTGACGAGGTATCCATTGCTGTTCAAAACACCGTGAAACAACTGGTGGACCGGGCAGTGCAACAAAATGCCTTCGAAGCGTGCAAAGAAGTTATGGAAAGTCGAATCAAACAGCCAGCAGAGCTGGCCTGGGCGTTCGACGAGCTTGAAAAAGCCAGAACCGAGTGCAACTCGGACATCAGCGATCAAGCAGTCAATTCCTAACCACCTATAAACCACCCAAGGGGGTCATGAGCCTCCTTCGGAGTGTTCATCCCCCCTCTTAACCCTCAAGAGGACTTAACCGATGAACACTCAACGCAAACCCGTGATGTTTTACTTCGAACGCTTGGAACAAATGCGTGACTTTGGCTCGTTCAGGGTCGAAGCGGTTTTTGAGTCTCACAAGGAAGCTGAGCAATCCGACGGGAAACCAGCCTGGTATTCCGTCATTGGTCAATTCAGGCCTGACGTTCAGTTTCAGTATCCGGAGTTCCCGGTCGCTGATTTTCCGTGTGAAAACTACGCGAAGTTGTTCGCCGAAATGTGCGAGCAGTACATCACAGACCAAGCGATCGCAATGACCGCTTAATCACTCAACCTTCCCAATGGGGTAATGCACCCCTTTGGGCGGCATTACCCCGATCAGGAGATCTCGTAATGCCGAAAATGACTGTAGTAGACCTGAACCAGCGTTCAGACGAATGGTTGAACTGGAGAAGTCTGGGGGTCACCGCCACCGACATTCCCGTCATTCTGGGACTCAGCCCTTACAAGACCGTTTGGCAGCTCTGGGCTGAGAAAACAGGTCGCATTAACCCACCAGATCTCTCTGGTAATCCCAACATCCAGCGGGGCATTGCTCTGGAGGATGAGGCACGCAAGGTCGCAGAAAACCGTTACGGTGAAATTCTGCTACCGGTGTGCGGCGAATGTGCGCGATGGGATGTACTTCGTGCGTCATTCGATGGCATCGATTCACACAATCAGCCTTATGAGTTCAAAGCGCCCTCCAAAGCAGTCTGGGAGGATCTTGAAGCCAACGGCGTTGCGTCACCGACATTCAAGCTTTACGAAGCCCAGGTGCAGGCACAGTTAACTGTTGCTGGCACCCGTGTCGGACGGCTGATTTTCTACCGTGAAGACGGTTCGGATCAGGATTTCGAGATTCGACTGACGCCTGAACGTGAGAACCAGATTCTGGAAGCGGCCAAGCAGTTCTGGGAACAAGTCCAGACCAAAACCCCTCCTGAACTGGACCCTGATCGTGACTGGTATATACCGGAAAGCGGAACGGAAAAGTTCAAGTGGGAAGCCTATGCCGATGCCTGGCGCAGCCAGCAGCATCGCATCAGGAAACTGAAGGACGAACTGAAGGCCTTGGAAAAAGACCAGAAGGGCGTCCAGCGTGCTATGACCGATCTGATGGGGGCGTTTCAACGCGCGGATATCGGAGGTGTCAAAGTTACGCGGTTTGAGAAGGCCGGCAGCATCGACTACCTCGCTTATCTGCGGGATACCTTCCCAGGTAAAGATGTGAGTAGCGAACTGGAACCCTATCGCAAACCAACTCGGGAAGAAGTTCGCTTCACCAAGTCAGAAGATGATTTGGTCAACCCCGCAGTTGATGAGCTGGTGACGTCAGTGAAGGCCGCTTACTTCTAATCCACTGCATGACTGTTCCGGGGTTTACCCCTCGGAACAGCTCATTTTCCGCTTTGTATCTGTCTCCCCTATGTTCTTCTTGGGTAGGGCCATAGGGAAGGCGGTTACCTGGCTCCAGGCAACTCCGAAAGCATTTTGTTCGTGCTTGCACGACAAAATAAGTGTCTATCCCGGATATTGAAACGGACACGACGGCTACGGCTGTATATCCACTCTCTTCAAATCTTTACCAGCCAGTAGGCCATCATCACCTACTGGGTGGTTGATGCGCTCTGGTTCGGTGAGAAACCTCACTCAAGGAGCCTTTTTATGACTGTACGCGACCAAGCTATGGCTATTCGCAACACCTTTAACCTGGACGTCCCGGTCGAAGTGATGACCGCTGGATTCTCTGATATCAGCAACCCGTTTATCCCAAAACGAAATGACGGTTATGTATTTCGCCGGGAGACACTGAGGGACATCCTGAGTTTTCTGGATGATCCCGATGGTGACGGATTGTACTTTTCTGGTCATTACGGTGCCGGAAAAACCACCTTGCCGTACCAAGTCGCCTCACGCCTTAACTGGCCGGTGCAGAGTTTTACTGCGCACTCGCGCATGGAATTCGATGACCTGGTGGGCACATGGAAACTGGTGAATGGCTCTATGGAGTTCGTCTACGGACCCCTTTCCATCGCCATGCGTGACGGCCATCTCTTTATTTTGAACGAGATTGACCGAGCTGATCCTGGTCAGCTAGCGGCTCTCCACGATGTCCTTGAAGGACACCCGCTGGTCATTGCGACAAACGGGGGAGAGATCATTCACGCCCATGAAAACTTTCGGTTCATCGTAAACGGCAACAGCCTCGGTTCTGGCGACAGCACCGGGCTGTATCAAGGCGTTAACCAGCTTGATATTGCCTTTCTGGATCGTTTCAGGATGGTTGAAGTGGACTATCCAACCGAGGATGTCGAACTGATGATCCTCGAACAGAAAACCCCGGAGCTGCCCGAAGAAATCCGCCGGAATATGGTTCGCGTTGCGAATCAGATCCGCAGGCTATTCATCGGCGGTGAAGAATCAGCGACACCGCTGACCGTCACCATGTCCACTCGTACGTTGTGCCGGTGGGCAAAGCTGTCTCTGAGTTTTCGTAATGCACCAAACGCTCTGGCCTACGCGCTTAAGCAGTCTCTGACCGCAAAAGCCGAACCTGAGCAGCGAATTGCCATCGAGCAGATCGCAAAGGACGTTTTTGGTTCGAACTGGACACAGGGAGATACCCAATGAGCGGATCGATTACCGTCCTGCACTACCGGGACTCAACCTCAGACAAGATCTGGGCCATCGACAGTAAGCCTAATTCGGATGGGGGTCATGACATCTGGTATGGCCGCCGTGGTTCCAGTCTCCGCTATTCGCCAACGAGTGACAGCAATTGGCGGAAACGGCTGAACGATAAGTTAGGCAAAGGTTACACCCGGGCAGAAGGCCTGACCGTGGACCCTGAAACCTGCCGCGTGATCGCTCTTTCCGAAGAGCAGAACTCGCTTCCCTCATCCTTGTGGTATCACGTCAGTTCGAAGGTCTCTGACCATCAAATGCGTGACTGGCTGGACGCCACAAGCGATCGTTTTGCAGAGCAATTCTGCGATATGGCGGAAGAACTGGAGCAGTTGCCGGTTTTTCAGTCGATTTACCATGGCAAGTACAGTGGCGGCGCTGAAATCAGCGAAGGGCCCCTTGCATTGCTTCTCCTGTTTGCATTTCGGCGCCACTTCCGGAAATCCGATACCTCGGACACCTTGCGTGGCCCGGTTCAGATTGCAGACGACAACAACCAACTTCTGACCTCGGACTTTGATGAGCTCATCGAGCTTATCGCCAAAGGATCAGAATTCGCGGCGCTGCGTCAGCGCTGCACCGAATCGGATTTCAAAAAATACGGTGTTGCACTGGGCGCATGTGATGCCCCGGTTGATCTGAACGCCATCTGTTCAGGCACCAAAGCCGCATTTTTCTGAGATCGACACTGAACCTCCAGGCTCATTGAGCCAAACCTCATACCCGCCGGAATCCCGGCGGTCACCACCTTCTCAACTCAGGAGATCCGACATGGAATTTATCCATGGAACCACCCTTGTCTATTTGAAAATGCGTTGCTGGTCCGGCGAGAAAAAAGCCTCACGGGACAGCGATATTCTTTTAGGCGTCAACGGCAAACTACCGCCACAGAAATTGCTGGACCTGGGCCGGAAGAAAATATTTCCGCCCAGGGCTCTCGATCCGCTGCTGAATAAGCGAAAAGCGGCTGAAAGAGCGTGTCTGGCACAGGGAACCCGCTTTATGGGTGGTTTCGCCGTTCGCGACGATGCCATCGATGACGTGGTTGCCAGACTGGAAACCGTAAAGCAGTCCTTTGAGTCAGCGTTGCAGCAATTTCTCAACGATTTTGACAGGAATAAAGAGGACTGGATCACGGAGAACGACGAATACGCTCACATTATCCGGGACCAGGTACCAGACCGGGAAACGGTAGCGAACGCATTCAAGTTCGAGTTCAAGCTCTACAAACTCCAACCCCTTGAGGGTTTTGAGCCGGATGAGGTCGAAATTGCTGACCAGATCCTGCACGAAATAGGCCTGAGCTGCCGGGAAATGTCCGATCGTCTGTTGGAGCGGAAACGCGCCATCAGCGGCCAGAACCTCTCGAAGCAGCTGGACCCGCTGGTCAGCAAACTGGACACCCTGAGCTTTGGCAACGGCCGGATTCTCAGGGTCCTGAGTGAGTTCCGAGCACTTCGGGAATCCATCCCCGCGGTTCGGATCGATCAGGATCACCCGTGTTTCGGGCGTGTGCTGACCTTTCTGACCATGTGTTCCGACGATAAAAAGCTGGAATGCATCGTAAACGGCCAGTTCTCGGTGACCAGGCTCATTGAAGGACTGAGAACGGATGTGAGCGAAAGCGGCGCTTCACTTGCATCAACCACACCAAAACCGTCTGTCGTTTCGATGGGCGCCTACTTCTAGGGGGTTATATGAGACATCAGAAAACTGCCCTGGAACGGGCATTGCCGATCGTAGCTGCGGCCTATGGGGAGCAGTTTGGGGTTCGCGTTGTGCTTTCGGGCAGCGATGCGTGCACCAACGGCCAGACGATTGTTCTACCGATGCTCGATTCGCTGTCTGAGCTAAAAGATGTTCTGTTCGGATATCTGGCTCATGAATCGGCTCACATTCGTGATTCCGACTTCACCACATTGAGCAGGTGCCGGTCGGCGATCGAACGCAACCTGACCAACCTGATTGAGGACATCCGGATAGAAGGCCTGATTCAGGACGCTTTTCCCGGTACCCGATTCACCCTGACGGCAATGGAGGAATATATCCATGCACAGGGATGGACCCCCGTACCAAGCAGTGAAGAAAACGAAGCATCACAGCTGTTTCGTTACCTCTACCACCGCTTGTATGGAGAGTATCTGTCCCGCGAGGTCTACCAACCGCTCATCACTGCCAGTCGACAGGTAGTAGAGCAAACCTTTCCCGCTGGCTTTTTCGTCCGTTTGGATGGATTGCTTGGGAAATACATGACCAACCTGCAGTGCAGTGACGATTGTCTTAAAGTTGCCCGAGCAATACTCAAGGCGCTGAAAGACGCTGAGGATGAGAAACAACAGCAGCAGACCGATTCCGGTGAAGCTCCGCAGCAGGACAAGCCCTTCCAGGGCGAGTCGTCTGGTGGAAGCGGAAGCCAGGACGCTGATGCCAATGAATCAACCTCAGAAAACCAGGGGGCAGGGGAGTCCGATTCTCCGGAGGATCCAGCCACCGCCCCGTCGTCCTGCACGGACCCGGCGAATCCGTCCGTTAGCTCCGATCCCGGGGATAACTCAACGGACGGCACGATGGATCAATCATCGAATGGCGCATCGACCCACGATCGGATCTTGCAAGAAACCGATTTGCCGGAAGATACCGCCAACCAACTGCGTGATGCTTTGTCGTCTCAAGCCCGCAAAGACCAGTCTGGACAGCATTTCCAGATTGATTCAGCTGTGGGGGAACTTGGTGGCAACGACCGGGGTGACAACGGGCAATTGCAGGCGGGCATTCTGACGTCGTCAGCGATCCGCAGTCGCCTGATTGGCCTGCTTCAAGCCCAAACCCGTCAGTCTCAGAGGCTTCATATCAGGGGCAGGCGGGTAGACGGTCGTCGACTGAGCCGTCTGGCTTCAGGTGATGCTCGCGTGTTTATCCAGCGCGATGAGACATCGCGACCGGAGACCTCGGTGCATGTTCTGCTTGATTGCAGTGGTTCCATGCAGCATCAGCAAGAAATTGCTAACCAGGCAACGGTCTCACTGGCGCTGGCGATATCAACGATTCCCAAGTGTGACATCGCAGTTTCGATGTTTCCCGGGAACGGTGGTTCTGTCAGCCCCATGATCCGACGCGGACAACCCGTTCGCCCGAATCTGGGGAGGTTTTGCGTGGACTCCGGTGGAGGAACTCCTCTGGCGGAAGCCATGCTTTACGCAGCCCGTGAACTTACTGCGAGCCATAAAGCTCGTCAGGTGATGATCGTCATAACCGATGGGGATCCCAACAATCCCCAGGCAGTGAACTACCTCAACGGCCTGATCAAAGGCCATATCGACACCTACGCCATCGGCATAGGGTCACCAGCGGTGAAACGCTTCTTCGAGAACTGGTGCGTCATCAGCGATGTGAGTCAGCTCCAATCGGCGCTTTTCAGCATCGCGAGCAACGTGCTCGAACTCGATATGTGATTTCACTTCTTTCCACCAACCCAGCGGGAACACGTTACCCGCAAGGGGTTGGCGTGTTTCTCCGCAAGGAGGACACATGGAGAACTACACCAGAAAACCGGAGCTCAGTGCGCCTTTGGGCGAACCGCTGGCGTTCCAGGACCAGGAGATCCCTGTCATCAGGGAAAAACTCCTGATCGAAACCGTCCGAAGTGCCTTTGGCGAATCACGTGGTGGCCTGCGAAGGAAGCCGTCTGATGAAGCCTGGGATTGGATACTGTCTGAAAACCGGGAAATGCCCTTTTCGTTTGCGCAGTGCTGTCGTGAATGGGAAGTCGACCCCGACAAAATGCTCGATTGGCTTCGGTACTACCGTCGCAAATTCATGAGCTGACTCAACCCCCACAAGGGACACACTGTCCCTCATGGGCTGGTGTGTCCCGTTCTTTTGAAAGGAACTCACCATGCCCTCATCCGAAAAAATCGAGCAAAGCCTGACAACCCGTCAGGGCAAGCCGATCCGCCTCATCACCATCTATGAGCCCGAGCGTGTCACCGAACTGTTTTACCAGCAGTTTGGTGATACCTGGGTGCCCTATAAGCGAGTCGTCCTGACGATTCACTGATGTCTCTGAGGGGGCTTTCGCCCCTTCTGTCCACTGCTCTGCAGTGGCAATCCATTGATAGTCACTGTTATTGAGGAGAAAACATGAATAAAAGAGACTCAACCAGCCTGAAACGCCGAATGGAGGGCCGCTGGCTCAGTGCCTTTCTGGCGCTTGCTCCGGCTCTGGAACAGGCCATCAGTAAAGTGGGCACCAATGTGCCTTGCCCCGTAGAGGGTGGTGTGGATGGATTTCGGCTTTTCCGCGACGCCAACATGACTGGAGGTGGCGTAAAACAGAACTGGCGCGTCATTCCCGAAGGCATCGATATGCTGATGTGGGTCAATGAGTGGTCCTTTACCAGGGCCTATGACGAACTCGAAGCCTTTCTTGGCAATCGATCTGTCGTAGCCGGACCGATACGTGTGCCCCAGCCAAAACCCATTGACGAGACCACGCTCAGGCTATGGTTGAATCAGGTTTGGCGGGAATCGGTATCCTTAAACGATCTGCGTGCCTATCCCGCAAGGGCCTACTTTGAGCGCAGAAGAGTGAAGAAAGCCGCGATGTCAGCCTGTGACCTGAGATTCCATTGCGCCCTGAATTACGTGGGCGCAGATGGCGGAGTTTTGGGGACCTATGGCGCGGTACTGGCCCTGGTTCGCAACAATGCGGGAGAGCCGGTATCCATTCATCGGACATTCATCACCAAGAGTGGCCTGAAAGTGGATTTTCTGGGACGTAAGAATAAAGCCAGAAAACTGACCCCCTCTGTGAATAAACACAGTAAGGGACGGCAGATCCGCCTCTTTCAGCAACCAAAAGGCGTCATTGGGATCGCGGAAGGGCTGGAAACGGCTCTCGCGGTGTCGCAGATGACAGGCCTGACGGTTTGGCCAACGCTATCAACCACCATGCTGCAGTCGTTTGAGCCGCCAGAAGGCGTCAACACAGTACTTGTGATGGTGGATAAAGATAGAAACCAGGCCGGAGAAATCGCTGCCAACACCCTGACTCAGCGTCTGACTGAGAAGGGGGTAGCTGTGATTCAACTTCTGCCACCAACGCCGATTCTTGAATCGGACATTAAAGGTGTCGATTGGGCAGATCAGCTGGTGAGAGATCCTCGAGGGTTTGACCTCATCTCTCAGGTGCTGAAAGATCGTCCACGAAAGACAGCTTAAATAACCATTGCCAAGGTCCAGGGGGGAAGCCAGACCCCTTGGGCCCTGGCTTACTTTTTGGTCATCGGGCCAATGGGTTTCATTTTCTCAAGCAGTTGGTCGATTTGTTTGGCATGATGCTGCGAAAGCTCATCCATTTGCGCTCTGAGTAAGCTTATCGTCTTGGCGAGCTCCTCATTCTCCCTTTTCTCTTCTTTCAAGGCCTCAAGCGCAGCGTCTTTTAGCGCGCCTTCATGGTGGTATTTTTCCTGAGCCACCGCCAGTGAGCGCTCAAGTTCTGAGACCTGGCGCTGTAGAATTTCTATATCTTTTCGAGCGGATTTCAGCTCGGACGATAATTTAATGCGCTCAGCGCGAGCATAACCGAGATCTTCTTCGAGCTCCTGCAGCATGGATTGGGCATCCAGCAACTCGGCCCTCGCTTTTTCCTGTTCCTTTCGGCTCATCTCCATATCCGACGCTGTTTGCTGCTGGATATGCGTTTCTGATTTTTCGTAAAGCTCAAGCGCTAACTGGCGCACACAGTCCATCAAAGGGGAGGCCAAGTCCTTCAGCGAGTGCTCGATATCTTTGGGTAGTCCCTGAGTTCTGGCGCTTGGACGCCCTTGGTTGCGCTCAGCTTCACAATGCTCCTCCCATACCCGAAGAAGGCGGTCTGGCGATCCACCCCCGGTCATTTTTCTGAGACCAAAGCCAGTAATCCGACGGCCCGCTTCCTGCAATTTTTTGCCGGCAGCAATGATTGCTTCATTGGATATTTCCGGGTGCCGCATGGCTAATCCTTCCGTGTTGTGGATGTGCCCAACAATAACAAAGAAACAAAAGAAACAAAAGAAACAAACTAATTATGGTTGTTTGAAGTGACCCAACTGAGATAGTGGCGTTTACTCAATGCTTCTCGCCAGGGAGTCTATGAGCGCTTTGGCTTGAGGGCTCTCGCAATCGACTAAGCGGATGCAGTAAGCGTTGCGGTATTTCTGACCTGCAGGTGCAAGTGGGTCATAGCCGTTCAGCTGTTCAAGACTGCGAAATGCCCCACAGCGGGAGCAACGAGGTCTGTCGATGCTGAGGACGTTCGATTGATCACTGGACATTGTGAGTTTCCGGCATGCTTTGATTGCTTCGCGATTCGCGCTGTTTTTGAGGATCACATGAGTGCGACCGTCGCTCCAAGTGTCTTAGAAACATACGCCAGGAACAAGATATCGTCTGGAGACAATGGGGTGAGTTGCCGGATCACGAGAGTGTGAGAGGGTAGTTTTGTGATCATTCGTGAGGGCTAACCCATGGTTTCAGCGATTTCCGGCATAGATTTGAACAAGCTCCAATGTCGGGGCCTATCCTCATCAAGGCACCGAAAAATAGCGCTATTCAGCACCCTCTCAATATGGGGCGGCACTGGCTACCTGTTGGTGAAGCTGGCGTTGTTACTTGAAGCGTCCGGTCTGGCTGACGAGGTAGGGCTGGCCTTAGCCTCGACAATTCTGGTCCATTTCATAGTAACCGGACAATGTGTGGTGCAGGCGATTGCCCGAACATTGGTCGAGAAAACACCTGTCGGTATTCTGTACCGGCGGGACAAAGCGGTTTTATCCATGGCGAGGGCTCAGTTGCTGGACCTGGCGGATAAAATCGCTTTCGAAGAGTTGCAAAGCTACGCAAAGATTAACCCTGCAGTGGCCGTTGCCGCCGCCGAGGTTATTGCGCACCAGAATGCGGGTGACCTTCAGCAATGGCTAAGTGCCCCACAAAACCTCAAGGCAATGGCAAATCATGTATACCAACTGGCTCTGGTAGAGGAAGCCATAAAGGCCGGCGACTACCCAAGACCATAGTCCCCCAACATCCTCAAAAGGGTCGCTCCATGGTGATCCTTTATCTCTCTTCGGCGCCGGTTGTTCTGCCTACCATCTACCGCTGTTGTTGATAGAGGAGAGCAGGGCATGTTCATCACCACACCATTTATCCGGTATTTCGTTAACCGGCTTTATGAATCCGGAAAACTCGATCTTCAGCAACGTGACCAACTGATTCTTCAGGATCGCCAGTTCAATGTCGCAATTACCGGCGCAGCCCTGTTCCTAATCGCGTCTCTGTTTATCTGATTGGAGTCTTCTTTGAACAATATTGTGCCTTTTGGATTCAAAGACAGAAAAAGATCGCCACAGATGTTCTCGGCTGATCTCTACGCCAGTGATCGGCGGAAATATCAATTCCAGACCGATGCAGAGTCGGTGACCGCCGTTTATTTCAAAGCCGTTGCATTCGCGTTCCAACAGGGTGCCGCGTTAATTCAGTGCGTTGCAATCTATGATGGGGCGGTATGTGAGCGCCAATCACACCAGGCACCGGTGAAAGTGTGGCATCAGGTTGACCATCGCGCCGCCGGCCAGAGCTGAACAATGATTCGTTGGTTGAGGTCGCCTCGTTCCTACCCCGTGCTTGTTGTGGCGCTCGCTTCCATTGCGATGTTTGCTGTCATCAGGTCAGGCGACCCGATAAGCCTGACGTTCCCGATTTTGCTTTTTATTTCGGCCAAGCTCAGCGTTCTTTTTGGCTTGGTTGAAATCGCCCTCTCTGTGTCCGGTTTGTACAAGTACAAAGACCGTGTTTATAGCTCGATCAGCCGCGCTATTACGGCTTTTGGCATGGCCATTAGCTTTATGTTGCTACTGGGGGCCTATGAGGCCGCGCGCCAATAGGAATAGCAATGAAAGTCTTCCATATCACGGAATACACGAGTTCGGGGCCGGTCGCAGACCGAGCTCTTTACACGCTGCTCGAAACGGTCACCAGCTTCAGCCTCTGTGAGTGTCGTGGTCGTGAACACGTCATGTTCTCGGGAATACACCCAGTCCTGGTTCTGGACCATTTCGATCAGGCCTTGAACCCACTTGCGATCATGAATCAGGTCAGAGCCTCGGAAATCAACATTGAGTGGCTGATGATCGTTGATAACTCCCCGCAACTCGATTTTTTGGAACAGCAGGGTCTCCGCCCCCTATGTCATTTGGTTCTGGGTGCGGACAGTAAACAGCGACAGTCGGTTTACCCAGCACCGACCCGAATAATCACAACGGTCTCGGGTGGCGTCAGTTTCCTGAAACAGCACCAACTGGCCGCATAGGGAGGTTTTATGGCGGAGAGTCATTCACAAGTTATCGGAGAACCAGGTTCAACGAAGAGGGTGGACGAGCCGGTTCGCTATGACGATGAGGAGGTGATCTGGCAGGGGAGTCCTTCACAGTTGGTGAATCTAGGGACGTACATTTTCTGGGGAATCATCACATTTGCCGCCGCGTTCGGACTGCTTTTGTGGAATTCTGGTATCGGGCGCTCATACGGTGAGGCCTTAGATCAAATGATTGAGTATGCAATTGCCGGCACCCTGGTATTTGCGATTCTGTCCTGTTTGATGGCTTATCTGAGCACTCGCTATGAGCGAACCGTGATTACCCGAAATAAAATCAAAGAAGCTAAAGGGATTACGTCAATTTTCCGCCGGGAACTGTTCTGTGAAATCAGCGATATAACAGATTTCAAAAGTCCCCCTGCAGGACTGCTCGGAATCTTCGGGCTGTCCACTCTCGTTATAGAAACACACGATGACGATCAGCCGATCATAAGCATTCGAGCCATTCCGGACCGGGATGCTCTCATCAAACTCCTTCTTCCAGTGTGGCGCAAAGCCAAAATGGACCGAAAAGGCTATTTCGCGGAGTAACTATCCAATGAAGCCACAAGCCCTCACCATTCTATCTTTCCTGCTGGCCGCCAATGCCGTATGGGCTGATCCGCCTGAACCTGGAGAGAAAGCACGCAAATTTGCGACCCAAGATAAGGCAGCTCAGCTAGTTCAAGGCTATTACCAGAAGGCAGCGATTGGACTGTCAGACGAAGATCTCGATCGCTTTTTTACAGCGCACAAACGTGAGCGTCACAACAAGCTGGTACGGCGGCTTGCCACGATTACAGGCCAGAACGAAGACATTGAGCAACGGCGTGTTCTGGATATTGAGCGACTCAATGCCCAGTGCGAGACGCTAAGCCTTCAGGGAGGCCACACGTCAGGTTCTGCAACCCGGATGGCTAAGCTTATATATTCTGTAAGCAACCAATGTGTCGATTATCCACCCAGGATCCAGAGAACCATTGTGCTGTCCTATTCCTCGGACTTTGGCCAGTGGCAAATCCACCGTGTACGTAATTCGGTGGTTCAGTAATGACATTCAAGAGCCTGATCCTGAGCGTTGCGATCTGGGGCGCCGTGGTGGCCCCAACCGTTGCCGCAGAGACTGATGCCAATCGAGCAAAACCGTTCCCGGAAGTCACCTTTGATAGAGTGAATGCGATCTTTGGGGACAACCTGGATACCAGCGATCCGCGGCTTAAAACGCTGCTTCTGGCGATCGGGATGGATCACACATCGACAAGCTCACCGCACAAAAGAGAACAGGTTGGGGTGCCTTTCATTGTCCATTACGGAGCCCATTACTGGGTCAACCGATTGGCCGCCGGTGATGCCAGCATAGATGTGCTTGTGAATAATGCCCTTCTGCTGTTGTTCGCCGAGACTGAGATTCCTGGGCGGGAAGAAGCTGCCTATAGTTTGATGACGGCGGCAGCGGGATCAGGTTACTGGCCAGCGGATTACTTTATCGCTGAAACGGATCTGCAGAATCACCTGGTCCGCGATCCTGTCAACATTGTTCCATTGTCGAACGAAATTGATAGAAGCCACCTTCAAGAAGTGGCTCAGAAAACAATGGCTGCCTACAACCGATGCGCAGAGTTAGGGTTCGCACCATGCCGATACCGGATTGGATTTTGGTTGAGTAACTCTCAGCCGACGCTGGTGGATGGTCTTACTGTGTTGCAGAACGCAGTCAACACAACCTTGCGTGACACCCGTTACCAGGGTGTCCTGGATGCTGAACTTGTGTCTGCGACAACCGCTCTGGTCGAGCATGGTCATCTGATTGGGCTGACAGCCGACATGCGCCAGCAATATGACCAGTTATTGAAGAGCGTGCTCAAGTAATACCCTAAGGCTCAGCTCGTCCTAAAGGAATAGGGGCAAAGGTGAAATGAATAATGGGGAAAGTGTGCCGGAAACGAAGGCTTATAAGTGCGGACCTTATCTCGGATCGGTTGCTGCGGCCGTTCGCTATGGCTCTTTTGAAGACGTCGAAAAATTTGCGAAGTGCCTGGCCACTGCGGATAAGGAGGCGCTCATTGCTATATGGGATGCCCAAAACAAGCCGGTAAAACTATTCCTTGGCGACATCGAGCTTCTTCACAAATGCGCCGCAATACCGATCTCATAGGCCGGTAGACCAAGAAGTAAGCAGGGCTCGGGCCCATTAATTTAATCAAACCTCAGTCGAACCAACCCAGCTGTCACCCAAATAGGCATCCAGAGGAAGCCCTGTAATATCCCGCGTCGCGTATTCCAGCGTTGACTGAGTCCAGCCGCTATTAGGCGCCGGTACCTCCAGCAGGACAGCTCCGGCGGTAGTCAAAATCCTCAGATTCTGGTGCGCAATAGACGTCAAAATGTCCGGCTCATCATCCACTTGATCCACAATGAAGGTGATCGCCACGACAGTCAGCCCCTCAGTATGTGCTGCACGGCCTGGGCTATTTGCTCGGCCGTCTTGTAGCCCTTGATCAAGTACGCATCACCAGTCTGAGTATCAATAATCCGTAGTGCCGGTGTCCCTGTTATTCCAAGCGCCTGTCCTTCCCGATAGTCACTCTCAATGCGATTCTCGTGGACGTCCGACGCCATGCACAGGTCGATTGCGACGCCGCTAAGGCCCATACCTCGTACAAAATTCGTAAGGTCTCCAACCCCCTTACCGTTTCCGGCAGTCTCGAATATGAACCGGTCCAATGCTGCCCAGGCGACTCTGTTACCGTAAGAATCTTTCACGCACTCAATGACTTTGGCCTGCAATGCTGCTGCCGGATTATGACTTTCGAGAGGGAAGTGCTTGAACTCCCAGTTGACGGTGTTCTCTGCGTTGTCGACAACCTGTTTTAAGTCATCGTGCATTTTTCGACAGAAGGGACACTCGATATCACCAAATTCCTGAAGGGTAATCCGCGCTTCGGGGTTGCCGTAGATCAACCGGTGGTCCGGCGTTGACTGCTGCGCCAGTTCGAACTCAAACACCTTTTTCTCAAAGCCATCTTTGGCGCGCCGGCGTTCCAATACCTCCAGTCGCTGATCGACCAGGGCTACAACCGTATGTTCCGAAATTGCCTGAGATTGCCTTGGCTGACCCTTCAAGGACTGAATCTCCGAATATTGATAAGCAAGAGCAGTCGACATGGCTCCGAGTGTTGCAATCAGAGCAATATGGGGAAGTTTGGGCATATTACGCGCTATCCAGAGAGAGATCTGGGCATCCTAGCGGTGCCACCGGCAGCTGTTTCAACAAAAAGATCTGTTCTGCCAGACCCATTTCAGGTCAAGGTGTTCAAGTCTCGGCTTAGAATTCTGACAATCAAAGTTATGAGTGAGATTCACCATTGATCAAAAGCGGTACTGATACTGGCGTAGTTATCGCCCAAATCTCCGAGCAATTGGGCGGCATGCAGGCTCTGAGCTATTTGCCGCCTGGATACGTTGGTAATTGTGCAGTCATGTCGGGTAGCGAGACGTTAGCTGTCTTGAACAGTGGGATGGAAGCAGTTCGAATCGCAGCCTACGCAATTACTCCGGACGGAGGTTACAGTGATGTGTCTGTACACCCGTCCTCTTTGGAACCAACGCATTCAAGTTTCTGTAACTGGATCAATGGATTGCAATAGCGTATAAGGGGCGCAGATCAGTGGGCTGAGGTGGTTAAGCAGGAATGTCCCCGGGCCCACATGGCATTTTCAACGCAGTATCCTTTCTAATTCTGCTTCACCAAAAGTAAGAAAACCTCGCTCGTGATCAGTTCTCTAGTAAAAGCCATTATCGTCGTTTTGCTCGTCTCTGCAGCTCCGACTGCAACCGCTTTAGTAAAAATGTCCAACAGCGGTGTTTGTCACCCACCGCAAAGCAGCTGGTATGACCGTACCAAGAGCTACCAACCATTTGAGTCAGTAGATGCGTGCCTTGCATCCGGCGGGCGGCTACCGAAAAACATTGCACATCTAGCCCAATCGGCTTCAGCCAATCAGAACGTAGCGCCGATGCGGAATTATTCACGGTCTGCCTTCGGCCACGGCTGGGACGACTCTGATGGTGATTGCCAGGACAGCAGAGCTGAAGCATTGATTTCAGCGTCGTCTACCCCCGTCCGGTTCGCGACGGGAGATAGATGCCGGGTGGTAACGGGGAGGTGGATTAGCCCGTTCACAGGTAAAGTGATTCAGAACGCCGCTGAAGTAGATATTGACCACGTAGTACCGCTCAATTGGGCGTGGGATCATGGGGCCAGCTCTTGGCCCCGGCAAAAGCGTGAGAAGTTTGCGAACGATCCGGTGAATCTGATACCTGTTGAAGCTAGCTTGAATCGCAGCAAGGGTGCCAGGGGCCCGAAAAACTGGTTACCGCCCTCTGGTAAATGTGCGTATGTCGCCCGGTTTTATAGGGTTACAAAAACTTACCAATTACAGCTGAGCGCAGCTGAGGCTATGTGGATCCGAGATTTTTTGCAGCAATGCCGCTGAAAGGAGTTTGGCCATGGTGATCGGCGAGCGGCCTCTATTAAACAAAAGCGAACATTCGAGACAGGGTTTTCCTCTAGATTCTCCGCTCTAATCAAAGCCACTTCATCCAGTGTGATTGGTGGAGAAAATTGCAGACGCTGAATGATTACATGGCAGAGTTGGCATCGCTCGGCTAAGCTATTGTTTTATCGATTCATTTGCAACGCGATTAATGCTTATTAAAAGTCAATAATAATGACGCAGTCAAATTTCTGCAAAGATAAAGCACACTGCGTAATTGCTATTAAGCCTCTATAAGGAGATAACATGGCTGGTAAGAAGAAATCAGTAGAAGTGGTTCCTCTTGTTGATGAAGAAGGAAACTCTCCCCGTCCACGTCTACATAAACTTCGGATATGCAATTTCAGGTCAATCGGAACTGAGACAGTTGAGATCGAGCTTGACGACATCGTTGTTCTTGTCGGACCTAATAATGTCGGTAAAAGCAGTATTTTGAGGGCCTATGAAACTGTTATGTCTCACGGGTCCAAGGATGGAAAGCTGACAATAAATGATTTCCCCAACGGGCAAGTTGATCCAGAAAACCTGCCAACAATTGAATTGCATACAATCGTGTTTGATGATGCTCCGGGCGAAAGGTGGCTTGAGCCCACTGCTGATAGTGAGTGGTTGATACGTGAAAAATGGGTTTGGGACAGCCCTAATAAAGATCCCAAGAGACAAGGGTTCGATACTCAGAAAAATGACTGGGATGAGCAAGTTCCTTGGGGCGCACCTAACGTTGCCAACTCTCGACGCCCACTTCCGCATAGGATAGATGCGTTCGCAACACCAGAAAAGCAAGCGGCTGAAATAACAAAATTAATAACCAGCATGCTAAAGGAGAAAATATCAGAAATTAAATCAGATCCTGACCAAGAAAAATCTGATTATGAATTGATACTAGATAGAATTCGACAACTTCAGACAAAAGTCGTTAAGGCGACCGAGGATGAAGTAAAAGTTATCGAAAGTGAAGTGTCTGAATATTTGAGAAAGTTGTTCCCTAAGCACCAAATAAAATTCGATGCGAAGCCAGAGGCTGATCTTGAGGGAGCATATCAGCCCTTCAAGGGTAATGCGGATCTTCTTATGGGGCCAGAAGACGGTTATTTTAGTACGATTGAGCACCAAGGGAGTGGCGCAAGGCGAACTCTGTTATGGGCAACATTAAAATACTTGTCTGAATCTCAGGATAAAAAGGGTTCTCGCCCCCATGTGTTATTGCTGGATGAACCAGAAATTTGCTTGCACCCTTCAGCTATACGGGAAGCTAGGTCGGTACTTTATGATCTGCCAGAAAGCGGTAATTGGCAGGTTATGATTACGTCTCACTCACCAATATTTATAGATTTGTCGAAAGACAATACCACCATAATCAGAGTATTTCGCGACGAAGATAGCGAAGTCAAGAGCACTACGTTATATCGTCCAGAAAGGGCCAAGTTGGACGAAGATGATAAAAGAAACTTGAAGTTAATGAATGTCTGCGACCCTTATGTGCATGAATTTTTCTTCGGCGGCAGGCAAGTTATTGTCGAAGGTGATACTGAATTTACAGCGTTCTCGATGTTAAAAGAGTTCTATCCAGAAGAATATGGTGATGTTCAGATAATCAGGGCAAGAGGGAAAGGCATTATCCCATCGGTTGCCAAAGTGCTTAAACAGTTCTCTAAGTCATTTTTCATTCTTCACGACACAGATGAGGAGTACACGGCCAAAGGGACTAAGAATCCCGCCTGGGGAATGAATAGCACCATCGCAGGGTTACAGGAAGAAGATGGAAGTGTAAACCTCGTTGCTTGCAAGACCTGCTTTGAAACGGCTCTTTTTGGAGAAGAAGCAAAAAATGAGAAGCCATATAATGCGCTGGTGCGAATTAGAGAGGATGAAAATATTCGTACTAAAGTAAGAGCTTTACTTGATTATCTGATTGGTGTGGAAGGGGCGGTTCTACCAGAGAAATGCATACACTGGAAGGTCGTCGAGGATCTGGCTTAACAATCGGCTGTACGGTGACCGATTTTCAGCCGCCCTTTCCACACCGGCGCGTGAGCCGGGCGTTGATATGACTCACCACGTCAAGAGGCACAAGATGAAAAACAAACTAATCAGATTTCTCCTTGTATCAACATTGCTTTTTTCTGGCTGCTCTACAACTGGGACCAACCAAGACTTGCAAACCAAATCGATCCAGACTGAACTCGAAACTGGAGAACTTGCAAGTATGGAAGCCGAGATCCAGGAGCTAAAGAATCGAATCCTGAAGCTAGAATCAAGATTATCTTCAATTAAGGACACAGGTGAGCCTGTCATACCCAATGACGGATGGAAGAGACTAAAAAGTTGGAGAAAACTGAAAACGGGAATGGACTATGAAGCGGTGGAGAAACTGCTTGGACCGGCTCACAGAATTGATGGAGGCATAATTGCAAATTGGTATTACGAAAATGGCGGGCGAGTTAACTTCTTCGAAGGTTCGGTTCAGAGATGGAAAGAGCCAGACTAGCACCACATAACAATCGCATGCAGTCCGACAAAATTGCCGCGCTTTGCTTGCAATTTTGCGGCTGATGCGGGGCGTTTGCGACAGGGAGGAGCATATGAGAGATCTACGCGACATTGCCAAGGAAATTCGAGGTGACTGGACCCACATCAATAATAGTGCAGCAAGAGAAGCTCTTGAATGTATGGAAACGATGGGAGATATCAAAAAACCGTTCTCTTCCGATCCTAACGGTTACCGAGTTGTCGGTTCGTTTCTCTCAAACTCAATGGGTTGGCGTGGCGAAAAGGCTCGCAGAATAAAGAAAGAGTTGAAGGAGATGTGCGGCCATCCCAGACCTTAGGATAGTGAGTCAGAATCTCGGTTATGGAACAACTTTAGGGAGCTGTAGTCTCCCCGGGGCCTCGCGCTAACCAGTAGCGTCAGTCGGTCGCATCTACGCTAGCGCTCTGGTGCGCCGCAAAGCCAAGGCGTTTAGGCAGAGGAACAGAATGAAATTATCCCCTGTGCAAGTCTCAAGCTATTTCATGCAGCAACTTGAAAGTAAGCGCCATTAAATCGACCCACTTGCCCTAATCGTATTGAGCGACTTTTTTTGAGGCCGGCAGCTCAGCATTCCAGGGCAACAATGCTTCCAGTTTTCCGAGGCTGTCCGCTTCGGCAATGTGTTTTAACACATGGTGGATGTAAGCGGAGGGCTCCAAATTATTTGCTTTGGCCGTTTCGATCAGAGAATAGCAGGTAGCACTGGCGTTTGCGCCCTGTGAGGTATCGGCGAACAGCCAGGCTTTTCGGCCAACGGCGAAGGGCCGGATGGCGTTTTCGGCCAGCACGTTGCTGATCTGTAAATCACCGCGTTCGCAATAGCCTGTCAGGGTATCCCACTGGTTCAGGGTATAGTCCATCGCCTTGCGGGTGAGCATGCCCTTCATCACCTTTGGCGCATGTTTCTCCAGCCAGACTTTGAAGGTTTTCAGCATAGGCAGGCTCTTTTCCTGACGAACCCGATAGCGCTCGGCATCGCTCAGATCCCGGGCGGCTTTCTCAACCGCGTACAGTTTCCGGATGTGGCCCAAGGCTACATCGGCTTTCGAGGGTTTGCCTTTGGCCGGCGCGGCTCTGGACGCTTCCACGAACTTACGTCGAGCGTGATCCCAACAGCCAATCCGGGTCAGTTTGTTCTCGCGGCACACCTGCCCATAGCCGGAATAGCCATCGGCTTGCAGGATACCCTGGAAGTCATCCAGTAGACGCACGGGCACCTTGCCACCGCGAGAGGGATCGTACTCGAACAGAACCGAGGGCTTGCCGGGCGGGCCACCCCGGGTGACCCACATCCATTTATCCGATTGAGCTTTTTTGCCGTCTTCCTTGAGCACCTGGATCCGGGTTTCATCAGCTTGCAGGTAATCGCTACCGTTCTGGGCTTCTCGCATCAGATTGATCAACGGCTTGAACACGTCGTTCAGGCGGATAATCCAATGCGCCATGCTGGTTCGGCTGACTTCGTGACCCAGGCGTTTGAGCATCTGCTCCTGCCGGTACAGCGGCAAGCCGTCGGCGTATTTGGAGGTAATGAGATAGGCCAGCAGTGACGGTGTCGCAATGCATTTGCCCAGTGGGTGGGCTGAACGAGGTGCCGCAACGATGCGTTCCTCGCCATCCTGTTCGAAGACGGCTTTTTCCTGCCAGTATTCCAGCACCTTCAACTGAGCGGGAATGTACTCCAGCTCTTCTTTCACCTTGGTGAAGAAGGTCTTGCTGGCTCCGGCTTTCTCTTCGTCGCTGAGCGTCAATTCAATACGCTCGCGCAGCAGATTATCGGAGAAGCCACGTTGGCGGCGCTTGCGTGAACGAGGAGGAGCATCGGCCTCTTCGACATCCTCAGGTAGCTCATCGCGCAGCTCGTCAATCCCGACTTCCAGTTCGGCTTCATCGAACAGGGTGATCTGGTTGGGCTGCTTTTCGCTGCTGGCTGCGAACTGCTGGATCTTTTTGTAGCGCAGTAACTCTTCGAGAAGGGCGATGTAGTTGTCACGACGCTCTATGGTTTCGTCGCGCTCTTTCAACTGACTCTGGAGAATGTCATCTTTCGCAGCCAGTTGTTCTTTCAGGTTACTGATAACGGCCATCATTTCAGCGGTGGAGAGACCACTGAGATCGGGTGTTTTGGAAGCATTATCAGGCGTTGTTTTCATGGCAAAATTATAGCAAAAACAACGCCCTTACACACTAAAAAACACCATAAAAAACCGCTAGCCAACGCTGTCGTAATGCAGTGTTTTATGGCCTCGCAACAACGTAATGTCGTAGCCGTCCAGCAGCCAGTTGATCTGCTCTCCGGTCAATGACATCAGCTCATCGGAGGGGCCTGGCCATTTGAATTTTTCCTCGGCCAGGGCCTTGTAATAGAGTACGAAGCCGTTGTCTTCCCACATCAGGCACTTGATCTTGTTCCGCTGCCGGTTGGTGAAGGCGTAGAGGGCACCCGAGAACGGACTGTGTCCCAGCTCCCGCTCAACAATCAAGGCCAGGCCGTTGGCCTGCTTGCGGAAATCAATGGGCTGACGGTACAGGTAGATCTCCGGCAAGTCCCAGGATGGGCGTAGGTATCGGTGGCGCATCACAGCTGCCTCAGCACCGCACCCAGCAATTCAATGTTGCCCGCATGCAAGCCGGTAATCGACACACCACCGGGCAGAGAAACCCTTAGCCCATCGGGTGTTCCTGAGTCAGGAGCCGCCGTGACTCTGGCAAACCCGGACGATGCAACCTCGTTTAATTCCGGTTCGCTGTGCGTCAGTTTCTTTCGCCAATACACAAACCGGCAATAGGTCAGAGATTGTTGTTTGCAGTAAGCCATTCCAGAAAGGCCGGACGCCTGCCAGTCCGTGATACGCTGCTGCCAGATCTGTTCTCGTTGAGTGTGAACCATGCTGACTTCCTCTATTGATGGTGAGGAAATCAGTGTCGGCAATCTTGGGGCTGGGGTGTAGGTGCTGATTTAAAGGCGCTTACACTTGAAAGCTTTCGAGTTTTCATTGAGTTGTCTGAACGTCAATGGCGAGATGAGTCAGCGTCATATGAGCGATCATTAAACATTGATGAGGACGAAGCGCTGAGCTGGGATAGGTACGGCTACAGGAATGATTTGGCGGCAAGCATCGCGCAAGAATTTCCTCAGTATCAACGGCAGTCACAACTGATTATGGTTATCTCGCTATTCGAAGATTACCTAAATCAGCTATGTCTAAGTTTCAAGAAGGCCAACAGATCGAATGTCGCACTAACTGATATAAAGGGCAGCGGCATCGAACGAGCTAAGACTTACTTGAAAAAGGCAGTTGGTATCCCGTTTCCATCAGATGGCGACTCATGGAAGAAAATACTTGATGCGCAGTTGATCAGAAACATAGTAGCTCACAATGGCGGCCATCTTGACGAAGTTCAACACAGCAAGCACCTAAAAGTAGTAACGGCCAGCGATGACTTGGATGCTGAAGTTTTTGCCAGGTTGCACTTGATCATAGAAGCAGATTATTTGCTTTCGTTAGTGAGTGCCATGGAGACACATGCAGCGGCACTTCAGAAGGTGTCCGACAGTGCCTAACAATCGTATGCAGTGAAGCAACCTACGTTCCGCCGTTTATGTCGTGCGTCGCTTCGCTCCTTTTTACCACAAAAACGGATCCACTACGGTTGCCCACTGATGAGGGCGTTATCCCCAAGTCTGAATGTCCGCTTTGCGACCAATCGGGAGTCAAACTGAGCTAAAGACCGATTCTTACGATGCCTATTCTCCCTCAAATGGGTTCTACCCTGTTTAGATGTCAATGGCCATTTATTTTGACCCACCTTTGGCCAATAAAATTGACCCACCCTTCATAGTCTAGCTCGTAACTTTCTGCTTCAGTCGATAGCTTTCTCCTCCCAACATAAAGATGTGTGAATGGTGGATGATCCGGTCAATGATCGGCACCGCCACGTTGTCGTCGTGGAAGAACTCGCCCCAGCTGGTGAAGTCCTTGTTGGTGGTCAGGATGATGGACCGGTATTCGTACAGGCTGTTGATCAGTTGGAACAGGTTGTAGCGGGCCTGCCGGGTCATAGGCAGGTAACCCAGTTCATCAATGATCAGCAGATCGTATTTGGCCAGGGCGCTGACCCGCTTTTTCAGCTCACCCTTCATCTCGGCCAGTTCAAGCTCTTCCACCAGATCCAAGGCGTTACGGAACAGCACCCGGTAGCCAGCTTCCACGGCTTTGTAGCCAATGCCGATGGCCAGGTGGGTCTTGCCGACACCGGGCGGGCCGATGAACACCAGGTTGTTGCGCTCGTCAAGGAACTGGAAGTCCAGCAAGGCATTGACCTGGCGTTTGGTGATGGCGGTCTGGTGCCTGTAGTCGAAGCCCTCCAGGCGCTTCTCGGTCGGGAACGCGGCCATCTTCCGGTTCCGGCGGATGCGCTTGTCCTGGCGCTGGATCAGTTCGTGTTCGGCAAGCCGGTCCGCGAAGCTGAGATAGGACATCTCGTTGGCTTCCGCCTCGGCCAGCAGGCTTGTTAATTCATCGGCGGCTGCGCTCAGGCGCAGACTGCGGTAGCGGGCCACGGTTTGCTCAAGCTGGCTCATGGGTCACCCCCTGGCCACTGGAGCGGCCAATACGGCGATAAGCACTCAGATCCAGTGTTTGCTTTGGTTCTGGCAGCGGTTCCGGCTGCCGTTCCCGGAGGACGGCGGCTTGGGCCGCTTCAAGGTAGCTTTGCAGCCGTGTGGCGGTCATGCCGGGGCGCTCTGCCAGCGTCGTGATCAATACCGGGTCCACGGGTTCGTGGCGCTTGAGCAGGTTACGGGCAGCGACGAGCTGATCCTTGTAGATCTTGGGCTCGGAGCGTTTGAGCTGCTGGCACAACTGATGCCCGATCTCATTACCGATCAGGGCGTCGATATCGGATTCCAGCTTGCTCACGCGCTGGGCATGGTCTCGGTAGTGATGAGTGTTCTTGACCACCTTACCCTTGTCGGAACACAGCGCATGGCTGGCGATGACATCGCCTGTGTTCAGGTCGCTGATGTGGAGTTGGCCGCCGGACTCCAGAACGCCCACCCGGGCCTGTTGCCAGGCCATGGGCACGGAGTATTTGTTGGCCTTCCAGGCGATCAGGCCGGTCTTGTCGGCTCGACGTGTCTCGTGGGCCAGCGGCTGCACGCAAGCTGGTGATAGGTAAGCCTCCAAGTGCTCTCGCTCGTCCCGTTCGAAGCGTTCCCGGGGTGGTTCGCCGGTGGTCCCATGAATACGGACATTGGCTACACTCTCAACCCAGTCCTGCACGTGCTGGCGTACGTGTTCCTGATCTCGGAAGACTTCACCGTAGAGGCAATCCTGCTTGACGTACTTCACGCCGGCTTCCACCTTGCCCTTGCTCTCCGGGTCGTAGCCTGCGTATTCCAGACCAAGGTTGCCACTGATTCCAGACGAAGCCTGCCACCCATTCCACGCGAAAGCTGCCACTGATTCCACGGCAAAGCTGCCACCCTGGCAGGCTGCCTGACTCGCCCCATCGAAGCCGCGTGACGCGGGATAACTTAACGGTACTCTGATCCTTTTCATCCGGAGAAGGTCAGATGCCCGCGAAGAGGTTATCCATGCGCAAGATCAAAGATGTCCTCCGTCTCAAATGGGACAGAGAACTGAGTAACCGCCAGATTGCGGCGGTCTGCGGCGTCAGCCGCCCCACTGTGAGCGAATACCTGCGCCGCACGGTTGAGGCCGGTCTGAGCTGGCCGTTGCCAGCGGATCTGGACGAGGCCCATCTGGAGCAGTTGCTGTTCCCGCAGCCACCGGATCTGCCGGCACAGGCCAGGGGCATCCCCGACTGGCAGCACATCCGTGACGAACTCGCGGGCAAGAATGTCACCCTGTTCCTGCTCTGGCAGGAGTACCGACAAGCCAACCCGGACGGCTATCAGTACAGCTGGTTCTGCGAGCACTACCGGGCTTGGCGGGGCAAGCTGGACCTGGTGATGCGCCAGGACCACCGGGCCGGTGAGAAGCTGTTCGTGGACTATGCCGGCCAGGCCGTGCCCGTCATTGACCGCACCACCGGAGAGATCCACGAGGCGCAGGTCTTTGTCGCGGTGATGGGCGCATCCAATTACACCTACGCCGAAGCCACCTGGAGCCAGACATTGCCGGACTGGATCGGCTCTCACACCCGGGCCTTCCAGTATCTGAATGGAGTTCCGGAATTAGTGGTCCCCGATTATGTGCCGGGACACATAATCGGGGTTATGTTCCCAATCCCATTATGTTCCGTTCACCCTGGAAGCCCTTGAAACCATAAGGAGGCCCCCTTGCACTGGGGCACATAACGATCACAGGGATTCCAGCCATTGCAGCAGCTCGGAATTTGATCGCCATACTGGCTTTCGGTGGGACTCCGCCGGAGAATCCCAAACAGGCTCACAGGTGCGCAGCGCGTCCACTTTCATTCGGAGGGTGATCTCGGCGTATCGGTTGGTGGTCTCCAAACTGACGTGTCCAAGCCAGGCGCGGATGACGTTGACCTCGACACCTGCTTCAAGCAAATGCACGGCCGTCGTGTGGCGTAAGACATGGGGTGAGGTGTGCTGCACTTTACCATCTGCGCTTTTCTTCACCACCTTGACGGTATGACGCCGCACGATCTTGTAGATACCAAATCTGGTCAGCGGCGCACCGTTGCGGGCCAGGAAGACAGCGTCATTGCAGTGGCGCCGTTGCCAATTTTGCTCCAGTAAGTCCTGCATCAGACCCGCCGTTCGCGTCCACAAAGGACAGGTGCGCCATTTGTCACCTTTACCATGCAGCCGTACTCGGGGCTCAGAACCGAGTTCTAGGTGCGTTGCGCGCAGATCCGCTACCTCCTGTACGCGTGCTCCGGTGTTATAAAGGAAGCGAAGCAAGGCTTGGTCGCGCAGAGCCTGAGGGTGGTCGGTGGGCAAGGCAGCGAACAGAGCATTAATCTCGTCGCGTTCGAGATACAGAGTCTCGCTCGGTTGCCAGCGTTTGACGGGAATGGCGGCAATTTGCTGTGCTTCCCCGAGCACGTAGGGCTCACGGCCGGCAAGATACTCGAAGAAGGTATGCAGCGCCGCCAGGCGCTGGTTTCGGGTTCTAACCCCATTACCACGTTCCTGTTCAAGGTCTTGCAAAAAATGGCGCACTCGCTCGCCAGTGAGATCAGCCAGTTCCAAGCGGGTGATCCGGCAATGCTTATCCTTTGCAGCGAATTGCAAGAACAGGCGCAGGCTCTCCTTATAACTTCGGATACTGGCCGGGCGCAGCCCCCGTTGGCATTTAAGGTGGTCTTCTACGAAGGCAAAGACGAGACGCCCCAATTGATCTGTCATGATAGCTCCTCCTCTCTGCGGGGATCGGCGAACCGCTCGAACCGTTGGCTCGCCTCCCGGAGCAGTGCTTCGGTGATGGTCAGATACCAGGCAGTCGATGCCGGGTCGGCATGGCCCATGAAGGTTGATAGATGAAAGAGCCGTTGATTGGGATCCACGCCGGTGCGATACCAGCGGAGCAGAGTTGCGACCGCGAAGGAATGGCGCAGGCAGTGCAGATGAGATTGGCGTACGCCAGGTGGCACGTACGGATCCATCTTCAGTATCAAGTGGTGAAATGTCTGACTGACCGTCTCAATACGCATTGGCTTGCGCTCTGGGAAAAAGCTGAAAGAAAATACCGGATCATCCGGCTGCCATGGCCCAGACCGATCAACGCCAAACTGTAGATAGACAGCGATCTGTTGCGCCATGCGCGGGCCAAAGGGGACCAAACGCGTCTTGCCAAACTTGCTCTTGTCGATCACCAGAAGGCTGCGCTGGCAATCGACGTCGCGATACCGAAGATGCACAATCTCGCCGACACGCAGGCCCAAACCGTACATCAGCGAGAAGATTGTTCGGTAGACCATGCCACGACAGGGTGCCCGGGAATTGTCCGGAAGCTGTGACGCCAACGTCAGGATGTCTTCCACCTGAGCCGGTTCGAACAGGAAGGGTTTAAGCTGGGAAGTCACCGGCTGAGGGTGAGCACGAACCGGAGAATGCGCTAGCCGCTCCTGGGTCACCTGCCAGGCAAAAAAGCAGCGGAGCACCCCCAAGAGGTGGTTATAGCTGCGTGGGCGAGTGCGTGGCCGCGAAGCGAGAAAGGCCTCAATCAACGCCGGTTGCACTAACGCCGCATCACTCACCCGTTCCTCGACCAAAAAGTGATCGAATAATTGCAAGGCGAGCTCTTCAGTATCAAATTTTCGGCCCAGCGCGCGCTTGTAACTCAAGTAAGCCGAAAAATCCTTGCCCAGTACGCTGTGAAAGGAGGCGGTCATGGCAGCACCTCCTCTTGGCCCAGCGCCACCATGCGCAGGGTTTCCACGTCCACCTTGGTATAGATGCGGGTGGAACTTGGCGATGCATGACCAACGTAAT
>NZ_JASSVN010000013.1:0-114206 GCF_030540945.1 Marinobacter sp. SS8-8
CAAAAGGGTGACGCAGGCCTGCAAACTGCGATGCAGTCGGCATAAAGTCGGCGAAAATAGACAAATTGACTCACCTGGCTGGGTGGGTCACCTTGAAAACACGCCGTTTATGGACGGAAACTAGCTAGGTATTCCCTACACCGCGATGCAATCACTTGATTTCCATGAATTGCCGGAGCTTGGTTGCCTTTGGCTGGCCCGACTCAAAAAATCAGGAGTTTTCTCTCGCTGAAATCCTGGGTGACCGATTTTGAATCTCACCTTAATTTGGTAACTTCGGGCTTAAGCCGTTCCGACTTCGGGCATAAAGCGATTTAATTCAAAAAGCTACAACTGCCAGACATCATGAGATCGGATATCAGTCTCGAATTGGGCTGACATGCTACCGACTTGCACCACGGCGAGATTTGCTTGACCTTGGAGCTACTCATACCTGCTAGAAAGCAACAACAACCAGAAAGTATTAATAGTCAGACAATCCGAGAGCGCGCATGAGCCACAAACCGCTTGCCCTTACCGCACTCATTGTGACCCTGTTGGTTTATTCCCTCCGGGCATTGGCCCAGGCTCCGGAGGCTGAACAACTGGTGGCCGGCATGGAGGACACCCTCTGGTCCGACAGCAACCACGGCCGTTTCACCATGCGGATCGAATCGGAGTACTGGACCCGCACTCTGGAACTGGAAGCCTGGATGGACCGCCCGGAGTACACGCTGATCCGCATTCACGCGCCCAAAAAAGAGGCCGGCATCGGCTCGCTGCGAATCGGCGACGCCATGTGGAATTACCTGCCCAAGGTTGATCGCACCATCAAGATCCCGCCATCGATGATGCTGCAGCCCTGGATGGGTTCAAACTTCAGCAACGACGATCTGGTCAAGGAAAGCTCGTTCGTCGAGGATTATACCCATGAACTGGCCGGGACCGACGATTCGGGCGAGGTGCCCGTGTACCGTATCGTCTCCACGCCCCGGCCCGATGCGGCGGTGGTGTGGAGTCGCCTGGAGTTCAGGGTCCGGGAGGACGCGATCCCGGTGTCGGTCGCCTATTACGGCGAGCGTGATCAGGTCGTCAAGCGCATGACCTACGACCAGATCGAAACCATGGGCGGGCGCCGCATTCCCACTCGCTGGACAATGGTTGACGCCGATAACCCCGAGTCCCGCACGGTGATCACCATTGAGTCCATCGAATTCGACCTGCTGATCGATGAAAGCCTGTTTTCATTGCGCAGCCTGCGCAATCCACAGTGAGGACCCGGCATGAGCATCGTGAATGTTGAAAATACGTCGCGAATCTACCGTCAGGATTCGATTGCCGTCAAGGCGCTGGATGAGGTGTCGGTCGCCATCGACGCCGGTGAGTTCACAACGCTGGTGGGCCCGTCGGGGTCGGGCAAGACCACCCTGCTGAATCAGATCGGGGCGCTGGACGAGCCGGATAGCGGGCGTATCCAGGTGGCGGGTGAGGAAATTACCGGGCTCAGCCGGAAAAAGCGGAGCCACCTGCGGTTGTGGAAGATCGGTTTTGTGTTTCAGGAATACAACCTGATCGGTGTGCTGTCGGCGCAGGAGAATGTCGAATATGTGCTGATGCTGCGTGGGGTACCGTTTCGGGAACGCCGCGCCGAGGCCGCGCGTATTCTGGTGGAGGTCGGCCTGCAGGGGCTGGAGCGGCGCCTGCCCCATGAACTGTCCGGCGGCCAGCAGCAGCGTGTCGCGGTGGCCCGGGCAATGGTCGGCAAGCCCGCCATTGTCCTGGCCGACGAGCCCACGGCCAACCTCGACTCCGCCACTGGCGCGGCCCTGCTGGACCTGATGCGCGGGCTCAATGCCGAGCATGGCATGACCTTTGTGTTTTCCACCCATGATCCGATGGTAATGGAACGCGCCCGGCGGGTAATCCATCTCAGGGATGGCCGCGTCGAGCGTGAGGAGCGACGGCCATGATGGCGTGGTTACGGCTGGCCTTCGGCAATCTCCGGAATAATCGCCGGCGCACGGCCATCACATTGTTGTCGGTGGCCGTCGGTGTCGGCGGGCTGGTGTTTGTCTGGGCATTCATCGATGGCATCAACGCCCAGATGATCAATAACATAACCGGTTATGTAACCGGCGACCTGAAGGTGCATCAGCGCGGCTTTCACGACGACCGGGAAATGAACATCGCCCTGGCCGAGCGTCGGAACACGGCGGCAAACGTGTCGGCCGTAACCGGTGTGGCGGCAACCACCCCCCGGGTGACGGGGCACGCCCTGGCCAGCGGAGCGGACCAGTCACGGGTATTGCAGGTGATGGGCGTCGACAGCACGACCGAGCCGCGGGTTACCCGGCTTGACCGGTCGATTGTCCGCGGCCGCTATCTGGCCGGCGGCAATGAGATCATTTTAGGTGTTGACGCCGCCGGTGCCCTGGATGTCTCCCCGGGCGACGAGCTGGTGCTGGTGGTGCAGGCGGCGGACGGCTCCATTGGCGCCGACCGGTTCGCGGTGGCGGGCGTGTTCGAGACCGGCATCAAGCGTATTGATGGCTTCGTGGCCCAGATGCCCCTGGCATCAGCCCAGGCGCTGTATGCCTTTCAGGGGCGGTTTACCGAGATCGCGGCCCGTGTTCAGGAGGCTGATCGGCTCGACGAGGTGGTGGGCACTTTGCAGGATCGGCTGCAGGGCCGAAACGTTGAAGTCCTGGGCTGGCCAGCGCTGATGCCATCGCTGGTGCAGATGATTGCCTTTCACGACGCCGTCGCCTACATCGTGATCTTCGTGGTGTTCGTGGTGGTGGCCGCCGGCATCGTCAATACCATCCTGATGTCGGTACTGGAGCGCAGCCGGGAATTTGGCGTGATGCTGGCACTGGGCACGCCCAGCAATCGTATTGTCTGGCTGGTGCTGCTGGAAACAGCGATTCTGGCCGGCCTCGGCTACCTGTTGGGACTGGTGCTGGGGTTGTCGCTGACCGGCTACTTCGGCAGCCAGGGGCTGGACTTCAGTGCCTATATCAAGGCCATGGATACCATGCCGGGGCTCAGCGGCATCGTTTATCCCACCATTGAATTCCAGCGTCTGGTGGTGATTGGCCTTGTGGTGGTCTCGGTAGCCCTGCTGGCGGCTGCCCTTCCGGCCTGGAAGGCGGGCGGCAACAGCCCGCTGGAGGCGATGGGCGCGCGGCGCACGGTGATCAACCGCATCCGCCGGATTCACTGGCAGGTCACGTCCGATCACCGGTTGCTGATTTTCGCGCAAATGGCACTGCGCTCGGTGTTCCGCAACCCGCGACGGTCGGTGATTACCGCCTCGGCCACCGCGTTCGGGCTGGCAGCCTATCTGTTCCTGTATGCCTTCGCCAATGGCTTCTTCGAACAGATGATCCAGAACTCGACCCGGCAGCTTAGCGGGCACGTGCAGGTGATGAAGGCGGGGCAGGCCGTCGATCTGTCGCCGGCCCTGCGCATCGTCGACAGTCCGGCGCTGCTGGGGCAGTTGCGGGCGCGCCCTGAAGTGGAGGCCGCCGCCCCGCGAGTTGTGCTCCGCGCCATGGTGGCGAATCCGGGGAAAAGCCTGCCGGTGGAGCTGGTGGGTATTGCGCCGGAACAGGAAAGGGCGGTAACGGAACTCTCCGGGTATATGAAGCAGGGCACTTACGTTCAGCCAGGAGAGAAGGGGATTGTGATCGGCCAGAAGCTGGCCGAGGAACTGAATGCCCGGCTGGGGGATAAACTGGTTATCACCGTACAGCAGGCCGGCGGCGACCTGGCCTCCGGCGCCCAGCCGATTCGCGGTATCTACCGCACCGGCAGTGATCTGTTCGACAGTGAGTATGCGTTTATCGATATCGATGCCGCCCGCCGCCTGGGCGGCCTGCAGGGGGATCAGGCCTCGCGGATCGCGCTGCGGCTGTCGGACCGCGCCGGGAGCGCCGCGCTGGCGCGCACCCTGAACCAGTCGCTGAGTCGCGACGGACTGGTGGCCATGGACTGGGAAGCCCTGCTCCCGGTGGTGGTACAGATGGTGGAAATGAGCCAGGTGGATTTCTATCTCATCCTGTCGGTGGTCTTTGTCGTGGTTGCCATCGGGGTCATGAATACCATGGTGATGTCGGTGATGGAGCGTACCCGGGAGCTGGGTGTCATGCTGGCGCTGGGAACCCGGGGCGGTCAGTTGCTGCTGACGATTCTGTTCGAGGCGCTCTTTCTGGCGGTACTGGGTATGGTGGCCGGAACCCTGGCGGGCGGTGCGCTGGTCTACTGGCTGAACCAGACCGGTATTGACCTGTCCTCAATCAGCGGAGCGCTGGAAACCATTCCGGGTATTACCGACCGGGTCTATCCGGTACTGATGTTTGATCATGTCTGGCTGCCCAGCCTGCTGCTGTTTCTGTGTTCGGTGACGGTGGCGCTGTATCCGGCCTGGCGGGCGGCACGGCTGGACCCGGTCAAGGCCATTCATCATGGCTAGGCGCTGGCAAGTGGCACCGTGGCTGGCCTGCCTGCTGCTGGCTTCGGGTGTTGAGGCCGGGTTCAGCCAGTCCGGGTCGCTGAAGAATCTCAGCGTCGGTTCGCGCTCGTTGATCGACGGTGATCGCTACGTTTCGAACCTTACCCGCCTGCGTCTGAACCCCCGCTATCGATATCAGGACTGGATTGTGGACGCGGCCTACGACCTGGAACTGGTTTCGGGTAGTTTTCTGGACAGCCCGGAGTTCGCCTTGCTTAGGGATGCTCCGGAACCTCGCTACTGGGATCTGCAGGGGGATATTCACGAGTCGGGGGCATTGCTGGCGCGCCACCAGCTATACCGTGGCACGGTGCAGTGGCGGTCGCCGGCAGGTGATTTCCGCTTCGGGCGCCAGCAGGTGAACTGGTCCACGGCCCTGATCTGGAACCCCATGGACATTCTCAACCCTGTCAGCCCCCTGCAACTGGAACCGGATGAACGGGTGGGTGTGGACGCAATTCTCTGGGACAGGCCCTGGGGAGCCTTGGGGCGTATCAGCGCCGTCCATGCCCCGCAACACGATGATGGCGAGGCCAGTACCGCAGCCCGGATCAAGCGCTATATTGGTGGTGTGGATGCCGGACTGATGGCCGGTGAGTTTGCCGACGCCACCAGGGCGGGAGTGAGTGGCAGCGGCTCGGTGAGTGATATTGGCTGGCGTACCGAGATCGTCTGGAGCGAGCCAGATGCCGGAGGCAGCTATTGGCAGGCGGTGGCGGATGTGAACTGGGCATTTCGCAGCGGGTTCAACCTGGCGCTGGAGTATTTCTACAATGGCCGGCCGGTATCGCCGGAAAACCCCGGCCTGGCCAGCCTGGTGTCCACACTTCCGCTTTATGCCGGGCGCCATTATGCCGGGTTGCTGGCATGGCAGGATATCAATCCGTTCTGGCAGTATCGGGTGGTGGTCATCCGCAATGCCAGTGATGCAAGCTGGGTGCTCTACCCACGATCCACATGGATACTGCCGCTCAAACGGGAAATCTATTTCACCGCCGGAGCCCAGTGGTTTGGTGGTAATGATACCAGCGAGTATGGAAAGCTTGACCCTCTGGGGCTGGTGGAGATGCAATGGTTTTTCTGAAAAATTCTGCCCGGGCTTTCCTTTATATATACATTGCAGTAAATGAATCGTATGGCGGTTCAATGGGCAGTTGTTTAAGGTATAACTCACCCGACGGTCATTTTTTCAAGAGGTGTTGGAAATTCAGGTTTGTTTCAGGGTGGTGTGTTCTACTTAGCAGTGCATGGGGCAGTCACCGTACCTGACACGGTTGTCCTTTGTGTTATCTCAGGTTTGTCCTTGCCGCGGAAGCATCCGCGGCTTTTTTATGTGCTGCAATGTGCTTGCTCGCCTTTATATGCCATACCACTGAGATCCTCAGGTATTTCAAATTTTTGGGCTGGTGATAAAGGCTTTATGTTCAGAAAGTAATTGCCGCTCCTGGCTGATGGGTTTTTTAAAGTGCCAGTTTCCGGAGTGATTCTGAATAGTTAATGAAAACCAAAAATTTTCTTGGTTTTTAGCATATGAAACGCAAATTGAGCCAGATCAAAATATCCTGAAAACCCGGGCAAGTTCAGTTAGGGTTCAGGTTTGAGATTTAGCATCGCGTACCTGAACAGATTAACAGACTTCTGTGGAGACCTACCCTTGGCTATTCCTGCTCGCTATTTCAGATCCGCCATCTTCGGGGCGCTGGTTTTGACCAGCCTGCCCGGTTGGGCGGAGCCCAGACTTCAACTGGCGGATGTGATTGATGCCGCCATTGAATACGACCCATGGCTTCGCCAGAGTGCCCAGATACAGGAGGCATTACTGGAGGAGTCCATTGCCGAGGGGGCCCTGCCTGATCCGCGACTGACACTTGGCGCCGCGAATCTTCCGGTGGATACGTTTGACACCGGGCAGGAAGCAATGACCCAGGCCACGGTCGGAATCATACAGCGGATTCCACGCGGCGACAGCCTGCAGCTGTCGCGGGACAGGAAGGAAGAGCTGGCGGGAGAGCAACCTTTCCAGAGGGAAAACCGGCGCGCCAGGGTGGTGGAAACGGCGACCCGCCTCTGGCTCGATGTCTGGGAGGCACAACAGAGCATCGGCCTGATTGAGGATAACCGGGATCTTTTCGAACAACTGTCCGACGTAGCCGAGGCGGGTTACATAACCGCCACCATGATCTCACGCCAGCAGGACGTTGTCCGGGGCACCCTGGAGCTCACGCGCCTGGATGACCGGCTGACCGACCTGAGGCTGAAGCTGCAGTCAAGTCAGGAAGCCCTGGGTGAGTGGATCGGCTCGAAGAACGCCGCGCTGGAGGTAGCTGAAACGGTGCCCCCCGAGCTGCTGACAGCACTTCGGGACGGCTGGTCGGAAACCAGTGCCGATGCCCTGATCCGGCACCCCCTGATCCGTTCCACGGACCAGCAGATCAAAGCCCGGGCCATTGATGTGGATATTGCCCGCGAGGCCTACAAGCCCGAATGGACGGTTTCCGCGCAATATGGCTACCGGGATCGCGCACCCGGCGGGCAGGACCGGGCAGATCTCTTCTCGGTGGGGATTGGTTTTGATCTCCCGCTGTTTACCGGCAATCTCCAGGACCGGCAGCTGAATGCCTCAGCGGCCCGGCTGGAAGCAGAAAAGACAGAGCGAATCCTGCAACTTCGCGTGATTCAGGCAAGGGCCCGCTCGGCCCTTGCCCGGATTAAACGACTTGATGACCGCATCGGGATATACCGGCAGTTCTTGCTGCCGCAAATGGAAGAGCAGGCCGAGGCCGCGCTGACTGCCTACAACAACGACGACGGCGATTTCGCCGAAGCCGTGCGTGCGCGGATCGACGATCTCAACGCCAAGATTGAGCTGATCGGGATGACGGCGGAGCGGGCCCGGAACTTTGCCAGTTTCCGCTACCTGACCTCAGGCTCTTCCGAAGTGCCTTCACTTTCACAGACTCGCTATCAGGACTGACCATCATGGCTAATTTTGTTCGCCCGCTGGGCTTTATACTGCTTGGTGGCATTGCCGGGGCCGGGGCGGCCTATTGGCTGGCCTCCGAAACCGCAATGGCCCCTGTTTCTCCGGATGCCACGTCCGCGAAAAAGGAACCTCTGTACTGGGTGTCGCCCATGAATGCCAGTTTCAGAAGCGACAAACCGGGCAAATCGCCCATGGGCATGGATCTGGTTCCGGTGTACGAGGACAGCGCGAGTGCTGACGACACGCCCGGCACCGTCCGGATCGCGCCGAATATTGTCAATAACCTGGGTGTTCGCACGGACGAAGCCGTCAAGGGGCAGTTGCCCAGCAATATCATTACCGTGGGCTACGTGCAGTACAACGAAGATGAGTTGTACCACTTGCACCCCCGAGTTGAAGGGTGGATCGAGAAACTGTATGTAAAGGCCGAGGGCGACCCGGTTGAGAAGGGCAAGCCTGTTTACACCCTCTACTCACCCACGCTGGTGAATGCGCAGGAGGAATTGCTCCTGGCACTGGACCGGAAAAACCCGCGCCTGATCAGGGCGGCCGAGGAGCGTTTGTCGTCGCTGAATGTCTCGGACCGTTTGATCCGGACACTCAGGCAGACCCGGGATGTACAGCGGACCATAACTTTCTATGCCCCGGCTTCCGGGGTTATTGATGTCCTGAATGTCCGTGAGGGTGCATTCGTCAAGCCCGGAGATAAGGTTGTGTCCATCGGTTCGCTCGATGAGGTCTGGGTGATCGGGGAGGTGTTCGAGAGCCAGCTCTGGGCCATCAGTGCCGGCGATCCGGTAGAGATGACCCTGGACTACATGCCCGGGCGCAGCTGGATGGGGAGCGTGGACTACGTGTACCCGGAAATCAATCTCGAGACCCGGACCGCACAGGTCAGGATGCGCTTTGACAATGCCGATGGCATGCTGCAGCCGGGCATGTTCGCCAGCGTCGACATACAGGGCGATCCCAGTGAAAGACGCACCCTGGTGCCCCGGGAATCCGTTATCCGCACCGGGCAGACTGACCGCGTTGTTCTGGCGCTGGAAGAAGGTGCCTTCAAATCGGTTAACGTGACCACCGGACGTGTAGGGGATAAGTATGCCGAGGTTCTCGAAGGCGTCGTTCCCGGCGACAGGGTGGTGGTCTCGGCGCAGTTCCTGATTGATTCGGAATCCAGCAAGACATCGGATTTCCGGCGGATGTCCCCGCCGCCCACAGGGGCGATGGACCCGGATATGAACCATTCCGGGCACGCCATGGGCGCGGGCAAGGCTGATGCCAAGGGCAGCCCTGAAACCATGAATCATGAGGGGATGGATCAGAACCCAATGAACCAGGGCGAAATGGACCACGGCAAGATGGATCAGGGCGAAATGGACCATGGCAAGATGAACCAGGGCGAAATGGACCATGACGGAGGCGCCTCATGATTGCGTCGGTCATTAACTGGTCTGTCCAGAACCGTTTTCTGGTCATGCTTGCCGCCGTATTGCTGACCGGGTTCGGGCTCTACTCGGTGTCAAAGACGCCGGTGGATGCCCTGCCGGATCTCTCGGATGTCCAGGTTATCGTTAAAACCAGCTACCCCGGCCAGGCCCCGCAGGTGGTGGAGGATCAGGTGACCTATCCGCTGACCACCGCCATGCTCTCGGTGCCCGGTGCGGTGACGGTCCGGGGCTACTCGTTCTTCGGCGACTCCTATGTCTATATCATTTTTGATGAAGATACGGACATGTACTGGGCCCGCTCCCGTGTGCTGGAATACCTGTCGCAGGTAATACCCAGCCTGCCTGAATCGGCCCGGCCTCAGTTGGGGCCGGACGCGACCGGGGTCGGCTGGGTTTACCTGTATGCCCTGGTTGACCGGACAGGCAACAACGACCTGAGCCAACTGACCACCCTGCAGAACTGGTTTCTGAAGTACGAGCTGCAGACAGTGCCCGGTGTTTCGGAAGTGTCCACGGTCGGCGGCATGGTCAAGCAGTACCAGGTCAAGGTGAATCCCGAAAAACTCCGGGCATTCGGTATTCCCCTGTCCCATATCCAGAACAGCATCAAGCGGGGCAACAAGGAAATCGGTGCGTCCGTGATCGAGATGGCCGAGGCGGAATACATTGTCCGCTCGACCGGCTATATCCAGTCCCGTGAAGACCTCTTGTCGATCCCGCTGGGCCTTGACGTAAACGGCACGCCGGTCCTGATGAGGGATGTCGCAAGCGTTGAGCTCGGGCCTCAGGCAAGACGGGGTGTTGTGGAACTCAACGGCAACGGAGAGACCATTGGCGGCATTGTGGTGATGCGGTTTGGTGAAAACGCCCAAGAAACCATTAATGGCGTGAAGGCAAAGCTGGAAGAGCTGCAGTCAAGCCTGCCCGAAGGTGTTGAGGTGGTGACGGTTTATGATCGCTCCGGCCTGATTGAGCGCGCGGTCAATAACCTCGGGTTCAAACTGCTCGAGGAATTTTTCGTGGTGGCTGTGGTGTGTATGATTTTCCTGTTCCACGTCCGCTCGTCGCTGGTGGCGATTATCAGTCTGCCTGTGGGCATCCTGACCGCCTTTATTGTTATGTACTTTCAGGGTATCAATGCCAATATCATGTCGCTGGGGGGGATCGCCATTGCCATCGGCGCCATGATCGACGGCGCCATCGTGCTCATCGAGAACATGCATAAGCATATGGAGAGAACACCGCTGACGCCTGAGAACCGATGGGAAATAGTTGCCAGGTCGGCCTCTGAGGTCGGGCCAGCACTGTTTTTCTCGCTGTTGATCATCACTGTCAGTTTTGTGCCGGTGTTTGCCCTGGAGGCCCAGGAAGGGCGGATGTTTGCACCCCTGGCGTTCACCAAGACCTACGCCATGGCCGCCAGTGCCGCCCTTGCAGTGACACTGGTCCCGGTACTCATGGGGTACTTCATTCGCGGCAAGGTGCTGCCGGAGCACAAGAATCCGATTAACCGGCTGCTGGTGGCTGTCTACATGCCGGCCCTGAAGCTGGTACTCCGGTTCCCGCTGGCCACGGTGCTGGCATCGGTGCTGGTTCTGGTTGTCGGCCTGTGGCCGGCCACCAAGATCGGGAGTGAATTTATTCCCAATCTGGATGAAGGGGACCTGATGTACATGCCGACCACCTACCCGGCCATTTCGATTGCCGAGGCCAGGAGGCTGATACAGCAGACGGACAAGCTGATCGCCACGGTGCCCGAGGTTAAAACCGTGTTTGGCAAGGTGGGACGGGCGGATACCGCCACCGACCCGGCGCCGCTGACCATGGTTGAGACCTTTATCCAGCTCAAGCCCAAGGATCAGTGGCGGGATGGAATGACCACCGATAAGCTCAAGCAGGAGCTCAATTCGCTGATTCGCTTCCCGGGGGTCACCAATGCCTGGGTCATGCCGATCAAAACCCGCATCGATATGCTGGCAACAGGTATAAAAACTCCTGTGGGCATCAAGGTGGCCGGCCCGGATCTCTCGGTTATCCAGCGCATCGGTAAACGCCTTGAGGAGATACTGGAGAAGGTTCCCGGCACCAGTTCTGTCTATTCCGAGCGGGTCGCCGGCGGGCGCTATATCAAGGTGGATATTGACCGGGAGCGTGCCGCCCGCTATGGCCTGAATATCGACGATGTTCAGCAGGTTGTGGCCTCGGCCATTGGCGGAATCAACGTGGCGCAGACCATCGAAGGGCTTGAGCGCTTCCCGGTCAACCTCCGCTACCCGGAGGATTATCGGGACTCACCCGAAAAACTGAAGCAGCTCCCCGTGGTGACGGAATCCGGCCAGCGGATTTCCCTTGCCGACGTGGCCGATATCCGGGTGGAGGACGGGCCGCCCTCCATCAAGAGTGAAAACGCCCGCCTCAATGGCTGGAGCTATGTGGATATCGAGGGTGTGGATATCGGCACCTATGTGCAGCAGGCGCAGGCCGCCGTGAAGGAGGAGCTGGATCTGCCCGCCGGTTACTCCGTCAACTGGTCTGGCCAGTATGAGTACATGCTTCGCGCCAAGCAGAAACTGACCCTGGTGGTTCCGGTGACACTGGTTGTTATTGTCCTCCTGTTGTTCCTGAACTTCGGGCGCTTTGCGGAAGTGGGTATCATCTTGGTTACCCTGCCCTTTGCCCTGGTTGGCGCCTTCTGGTTGATGTATCTGCTGGGTTATAACTTCTCGGTTGCGGTCGGCGTCGGCTTCATTGCCCTGGCCGGTGTTGCCGTGGAGATTGGTGTGATCATGCTGGTCTATCTCAATCAGTCCTACGAGTCGATGTTGGAAACCTGTGAAAAGAGCGGGCTGAAGCCAAGGCGGGAAACCCTTCGCCATGCAGTGCTTCATGGCGCCGGCATGAGAGTGCGGCCGATAATGATGACCGCGGCCGCCATCATCGGCGGTCTCGTACCGGTCATGATGGGCGGCGGAACCGGATCGGAAGTCATGGGCAGGATTGCCGCACCCATGATTGGCGGCATGATCAGCGCCGTGATTCTGGCACTGCTGGTGATACCGGTGGGTTACTACCTCTGGAGACGCGTGGGCGTTGCAGAGTGAGCCGCCACCGGTTTGCTTTTCAGGCTGGTTACCTGGTCCGGAGTCATTCCGGACGGGTTGCCGCCGGGAGGCTGAAGCGGGAATGGTCTCTGTCCCGCAACCGGTTCGCGGGTGTGGTAGCGTAGGGCCTTTGGCGGATCTTTTCGGAACAAACGGAGGCTTTTATGCTGGAACGGCTGCAACGCCGGTTGGGACTGCAGACCATACCAGGGGTGTTTTTCACCTCCGCCGGGGTAGCGGCCCTCTTTGTTGCCCTGGCGGTTCCGTTTGACGAAGCCGTTGCCGAAAGTTTCGGGCTGCTCACCGGCTGGGTGGCCCGTAACCTGGGTTGGTTCTATATTCTCGCTGTCAGCGCCCTGCTGATCTTCCTGCTGGGCCTGGCGCTCAGCCGTTACGGCAATATCCGTCTGGGAGCAGACGACAGCCGCCCGGATTATTCCAACCTGACCTGGTTCACCATGCTGTTTGCCGCTGGCATCGGCACCATACTCATGTTCTGGGGCGTCGCCGAGCCGGTGTCCCACTTTGCCAACCCCCCGTTTGAAGGCGTGCAGCCGGGCTCGGAGCGGGCCGCCAGCGATGCCATGACCATCGCACTGTATCACTTTGGCCTGCATACCTGGACCATCTTTGCGATACCGGGGCTGGCGATCGGCTACTTCGCCTACCGGCATAATCTGCCCATGCGCATCAGCAGCCTGTTCTACCCCATCCTCGGGGAGCGGGTGTTCGGGCCATGGGGCTGGGCGGTGGATGTAATTGCCGTGCTCGGCACCCTGTTTGGTGTGGCAACCTCCCTGGGGCTGGGGACCCTGCAACTGAACAGTGGCCTCAACTACCTGTTTGGTACACCCTCCAACGGCGTGGTTCAGGTTATTCTCATTGCAATCATTACCGGCATCGCGGCGACCTCGGTGGCCCTGGGGCTCGACAAGGGCGTGCGCCGGCTGTCCCAGCTTAACATCGTGCTGGCCATGGCCTTGCTTGCGTTCGTGCTTGCCGTCGGGCCCACCGTGTTTATTGCCGAGGGTATGGTCCAGAGCCTGGGCAGTTATTTCGACGCCTTGCCCTGGCTGGCTTTCTGGACCGAGACCTTCAGGGAAACCGACTGGCAGAGGCAGTGGACCCTGTTCTACTGGGCCTGGACCATTTCCTGGGCGCCCTACGTTGGTATCTTCATTGCCCGGATCTCCCGGGGCCGGACCATCCGTGAGTTCGTCGCCGGTGTTTTGTTTGCCCCCACGGCCTTCACGCTGGTGTGGTTCGGGATCTTCGGGTTATCTGCCATTCAGGTAGAGATGAACGGCCAGATAGCGCTGGCGGAGCAGGTACAGCAGGACCCATCCGTGGCGATTTTTGCCTTTCTTGAGGCTTTTCCTCTTGCGGACGTGGCATCGGCCCTGAGTGTGGTTATCATCGTCATTTTCTTCACCACCTCATCCGATTCCGCCTCCCTGGTGATCGACATGCTGACCCGCCGGGATGACCAGCCCTCCCTGGTGCGCCAGCGTATCTTCTGGGCGGCGGCCCAGGGCGTTATTGCCGCTACACTGTTACTGGCGGGTGGGCTGGATGCCCTGCAGAACGTGATCACTTCCCTGGGCTTGCCTTTCTGTGTTTTGCTGGTCTTCATGGCGGTGGCCCTGGTCAGGGCACTGCGTGCGGATTACCGGGGCTACAGCATGGACGAACTGGTAAAGGGGCGGGCCTTCCCGGAAGTGGAAGCCATCTCAGGAACCAAGCAGGAGAACGACTATGTACCGGAAGCTGTTGATCGCCATTGATCCGGAAGACGATGGTGAAGGTAAGCGTGCCCTGGAAGCCGCCATGGACCTGCTGGTAGAGGATGGTGAGCTGCACCTGGCCAGCGTCTATAACCCCGGTGGTGGCGGGTTCTTTCCCCACGTCACCGGAGAAGCGCCCGAGCAGAAGGAGGCGCAGGTGCGGGAGGTGCTGGATCTGCTTGCCCGCAAATACCTGCCTCTCAACCGTGACGCGCATCTGCATGTGGTGGCGGGAAACGCCGGCGAAAAACTGGTGGGCCTGGCCGGCCAGCTTTGTGCCGACCTGATGTTACTGGTTTCCCGTGGCGACTGTGGTCGCTGGTCCCTGCGCCGGGCGACCGTGGAGTATGTCTCGGTGAATGCCCCTTGTCCGGTCCTGGTTCTGCCGTCGCTGGAGAAGGCCGAGCCCGGGAAGAGTGAAGAAGGCTGCAACTGACGGGTCGAACAGCGACAACGGATCGGAGTGGCTCGCGGATTGTACTTTGAGCTGCTTCTGAAGTTTCACAGGATTGTTTATGGCCCGGTTCAGTGATCATCTGTCTGCTCCGTCAGTGCTGATCCTCGACTGGCACGGCACGCTTGTAGATACCCACGACGCCATGTTCAGTGCCATGGAGGACATGCTGCCCCGGTTAGAAGAGCTGGGGCTGGTGGACTACCTGCTGCCTGAAGACCAGTGCCGCACAGCCGACGATGCCCGGCTGGTGCGTTACATCCGGATTTTCCGGCGCCTGCATCCACGCATACTGGCGGAGCGCCGGGTATCGAGGACGGACATATTCAACGCCATTTTCGGCGAGGATAAAACCGCAAAACTGATTGCCCACAAGGCCTATAACGAGGCGTACCGTCGGTATTTCGGGCAGGTTAAACCTTTCCAGCCCGGGGCTTATGAGTACCTCTCGGCCCTGCGGTCGATGGGCATCCGGCTGGCGGTATCCACCAACCGCAACCGGGAATTTCTCGATAAGGAACTGGCCATGGTGGACGAAGGCCGCTGGCAGCATCTGTTTGATGCCACGGTCTGTGCTGACGACGTCACCGAGTACAAGCCGGACCCCGAAGTCATCTTCAAGGCTCTTGAGAAACTGGGACTGCCGGCCGATGAGAGGGCGTGGTACATCGGCGACAGTTATATCGACATGCTGACCGCCAACAAGGCCGGTGTGTCCGGCATTTTCTATAACGGTGCCTGCTGGGAACCGGGCCGGATCGACAGCTGGTTCTCACACCGGGACGCCCCCGCAGCCATTCTTGACAGCTTCGAAGATCTGATGGATCTGCTGGCGCTGCTGGAAAGAAATGAGCCTGAGGCGTTCCGTCAGGCGCCCGCGGAGGTCAGACCGAGGTCCTACCCACCCCCTCGGCGCCCCGAACCCCGGATCGAACCGGACTGGCACCCGGCGGTTGTCAAACTGGTCCGGCCGGCGGTGATCCTGTTCGACTGGCACGCCACCCTGGTGGATACCCTGGACGCCATGTACCACGCGGTGGATGACATGCTGCCGGACTTTCACAGCCTCAGGCTGATGGACCGGATGGTGGCCCCCGAGGACAGCAAGACGCCGGAGGACGTCAAACTGGTTGCCTATGTGCGCGAGTTCGCCAGGCTGCACCCCAAGGTGAAAGACGACCGGAAAATCTCCCGGACCGACATTTTTGAAGTGCTGTTCGGGGAGGATCAGGACGCCAAGCAGATTGCCCACAAAGCCTTCAATGACCACTACCGGAAGCACTATGGCACGGTGAAGGCGTTTGAGCCCAAGGTGCGTGAAGTGCTGGAGGGGTTGCGGCGCCTGGGGATTCAGGTGGGGGTGATCACAAACCGGGACCGGGAGTTTTTTGAGTATGAGCTGGCTGCGGTGGAAGACACCGGCTGGACCCATCTTTTTGATGTGGATGTCTGCGGCGACGATACACCAATGCGCAAGCCGCACCCGGATCAGCTGCTTCTGGCGGTGCAGAAACTGGACTATCCGCCGGACCCGAGTGTCTGGTATGTGGGGGACAGCACCACGGATGTGATTGCCGCCAAGAGGGCGGGCATGACCTCGGTCTTCTTTAACGGCGCACAATGGGACCTGCCGTGGCTGAACAGGATTTTTCCGGGTACCCACAAACATCCCGACAAGCCGGATGTCGTGGTCAACGATTTTTCGGAATTCTGGGCACTGGTGCTGGCCTGTGAGGTGGGGCCGCCGTGAGCAACATTGTCATAGGTGTTCCAGCCGTGCCAGCAAGTCATCGGCGCGCCGAACACCAAAAACTCCCCAAAAGAGGTAGGGGAAGTACGCCAAGAGCCGAAGGGTGGTTCATCAAGCGGCGTGGTAAACTGAAACCATCGGCCACCTGACCCGTATCAAGATGTGAGCCAATGGATTGCCATAAAATCCCTTCAGCTCCCCTGAACATGGGGTCAGATGAAACTTTCATCTGACCCCGATTTCATCTGCCCCGAGTTTACTATGACCTCCAACCCTGCACGCAAAACCCAAGACTCCAGCCTGCCGGAATTCATCTGGGACGAGGCGCTGATCCGGCGCTACGACCTAAGCGGACCGCGATATACTTCTTACCCTACGGCCGTGGAGTTCAACCAGAACTACCCGATTGAGGACATGGTCAAGGCCGCCGCCCGCAGCAAGGCCAGCGACCGGCCATTATCCCTCTACACCCACCTGCCGTTCTGCGCGCACCTGTGCTACTACTGCGCCTGCAATAAGGTGATCACCAAGAAACGTGACAAGGCCATGCCCTACGTGGAGCGGCTGCTGAAAGAAGCCGCCATCCAGTCAAGGCTGTTCGGTGCGAACCGACCGGTTACCCAGCTGCACTGGGGCGGCGGCACCCCCACGTTTTTGCCGAAGGATGTTATGGAACATCTGATGGCGGGGTATGGCGAACTGTTCAACCTGCAGACCGGTGATGAGCGGGATTACAGTGTGGAGATCGATCCCCGGGAAGTGGACCAGGACACCCTGCCCACACTCTGGGATCTTGGGTTTAATCGTATCAGCCTGGGTGTCCAGGACGTGAACCCCGAGGTTCAGAAAGCGGTGAACCGCATCCAGCCCCGGGACATGACCGAGGCCGTGCTGAGTGAGGCACGGCGGATTGGCTTCCGCTCCATTAACCTGGACCTGATCTACGGCTTGCCCTACCAGACCCCGGAAAGCTTCGCGGAAACCCTGGAGGCGGTCATCGAAATGTCGCCGGACCGGCTTTCGGTATTCAGCTATGCGCACCTGCCAGACCGCTTTTATCCGCAGACCCGGATCCAGTCCGCTACGCTGCCGAGTCCGCAACAGAAGCTGACCATTCTCCACAACACCATCAACCGCCTGATGGAATCCGGCTACGAATACATCGGCATGGACCACTTCGCCAAGCCCGATGACAGCCTGGCCGTGGCCCAGCGTGAAGGCCGGTTGCACCGGAATTTCCAGGGTTACACCACCCATTCCGAGTGCGATCTGGTGTCTCTGGGAGTTTCTGCCATTGGTCAGACCGACGACGCCTACTTCCAGAATAACCACGACCTGCCGTCCTGGGAAGCGGCCATCGATGCCGGTCAGCTCGCCATCACCAAGGGCGTGAACCTGACCCGTGACGACCGCATTCGCCGTTGGGTGATCGGCCAGCTCATCTGCCAGTTCCGGCTGGATCGCCAGCAGTTCGCGGCGGTGTGGCAGGAAGATCTGGACCGCTACTTCGCAGATGAACTCAGCCGCCTGAAACCCATGGTGCAGGATGAACTGATTGCCGATGATGGAGATGCACTGCAAGTTCAGCCGGCCGGCCGGCTACTGATCCGGGCCATCTGCCAGATCTTTGATCTCTACCGCAAGGAAGGCGCCAGCCAGCGGTTCTCCCGGATTATCTGACTGGCGCGCGCAAAGTCGAGTGAAGTCGGGGTCAGATGAACGCTTTCATCTGACCCCTTGTTCAAGCCATGGGGCTGGTTCCCCAGGTAGGACAAGTTTGCGCGCGACTTTATCCATATTCTACTGGTGATCGCGATTGTGGTGATACTGCTTCGGCTAATCCGGGGCCGCGGTCTCTGAACCTTCGAACCTTGCACTGACGAAGGTCAAGGCGCTTCCTGCGCGAGTAACGGTAAGATACCGGCATTCTTGCAGTGGAGAATGCCATGGAACTCGTCTGCCCGGCCGGTAGCCTGCCAGCCCTGAAAACTGCGGTGGATAACGGCGCCAACGCGGTGTATTTCGGTTTCAGAGACAGCACCAATGCCAGGCAGTTTGCCGGCCTGAACTTCAACGAGAAACGTGCCGCCGAGGGTATTGACTATGCCCACCTGCGAGGCGCGCGGGTGTTCTGTGCCATCAACACCTACCCGCAACCGGATGGCTGGGAGCAGTGGAAGGGCGCGGTAGACCGCGCCGCAGGCCTGGGTGTGGACGCCATTATCCTGGCCGATATGGGCCTGCTGGATTATGCCGCCAACAAGTACCCGGATATTCCCCGGCATCTGTCGGTGCAAGGCTCTGCCACCAGCCACGAGGCGCTCTCGTTCTACAAGGATAACTTCGATATCCGCCGGGCCGTGCTGCCCCGGGTTCTCTCGCTGGATCAGGTGCGTGGTGTGGCCAGACACAGCCCGGTCGAGCTGGAAGTGTTTGCCTTCGGGAGCCTGTGTATCATGGCCGAGGGTCGGTGCTATCTCTCTTCCTACCTGACCGATGAGTCCCCCAATACCCGTGGCGCCTGCTCACCGGCCAAGGCTGTGCGCTGGCAGGAGACCCCGCAAGGGCTGGAATCCCGTCTCAATGATGTGCTGATTGACCGATATGGCCAGGGTGAACCCGCCGGCTATCCTACCTTGTGCAAGGGTCGATTTGAGGTGGAGGGCAATGTCTACCACGCCATTGAGGAGCCGGTCAGCCTGAATACCCTGGATCTGATCCCGGCACTTCAGGAACTGGGTATCAGCGCGGTGAAAATCGAGGGTCGTCAGCGCAGCCCCGCCTATATCGCTGATGTAGCTCGCACCTGGCGTCACGCGCTCGATCATCTCGAGTCCGGCTCCGGCATGTTTACGGTTGACCCGCAGTGGCGCAGCACCCTGGCGGGACTTTCCGAAGGCGGCCTGACAACGCTGGGCGCCTACCATCGCAAGTGGAAATAAGGTTCTACCGATTATGATGAAGTTATCGCTGGGCCCGATCCTGTGGTTCTGGTCCAGGCAAACCGTCTTCGATTTCTATGCCAGCGCCGCCGAGTGGCCGGTGGATACCATTTATCTGGGTGAAGCCGTGTGCAGTCGTCGCCGTGAACTGAAACCGGATGACTGGTTTGATCTGGCCCGTGATCTGAAAGCCTGCGGGAAGGATGTGGTGCTTTCCACCCAGACACTGATCGAATCTGACGCGGATCTGCGCCGCCTGCGCCGGATCTGTGACCAGAACGAGTTCACGGTGGAGGCGAATGACCAGAGCGCTTTGCAGGTGGCTATTCGTAATGACACTCCCTTCATAACCGGCCCGTCCATGAACATCTACAACGTGGCCACGCTCAAGGTGCTGGCAAAGCAGGGCCTAAAGGCCTGGAACCTGCCGGTGGAGCTGGGCAAGGAAACCCTTGATCAACTGATCAAGGGGTTGAAAGAGGAAGGTCTGGACTTGCCAGCGGAAGTGTTCGCCTGGGGCTTCCTGCCCCTGGCCTGGTCCTCCCGCTGCTTCACAGCAAGGCATTACAACCTTCCGAAAGATAACTGCGAGTTCCGCTGCATCGAACATCCCGATGGCATGGCGTTGCGATCCCGGGAGTCCCAGGAGCTGTTCCGGATCAACGGTATTTCCACCTTGTCTGGCTCGCGCTATAACCTGATGAGGGAGTTGCCGGAAATGGAGCGGATGGGGGTGTCAACGATCCGACTGAGCCCGGAACATCAGGGTATGGATGAAGTGGTGCACCGCTTTGATCAGGTGCGTCGGGGTGAAACACCGGCAATCGATCCGCTGCAACTGGTGGAAGCGCCACCCTGCAACGGCTACTGGTACGGCAAACCGGGAATGGACCTGGTCGGCTAAGGCCGATCAGTCATTTAAGGATTGAACGCCAGAGCGAGGCTCAGTGCCAGGGTGGCCAGAAGTGTGCAGGTTGTTTTTGTCATGATATGGCCCTTTATTTATGAATGGCGAGCGCCGTTCAGGCTATCACTATCAGGTAGTATGCCCGGGCATTACATCTCCATTCCCAGTTCCCAGCGATAGATCACATCGTCGGACTCCGGGCTTAAGCCAAACACAACGCCCGCCTGCAGCTCCAGGAGGCTGGAGCCCATCCTGAACTCAGCCAGGATCGCGGGCCCCAGCAAATGGTTGTTTCGGGCCCCATAGTACTCCAGTGCCAGCTGAAAAGTTTCAGGCTTCGTGTAGGCAGCTTGTACCGAGCCGGTCAGCTCAAGCTGTTCGTCGTCTTCACCAAATGAACGGCTGACCAGAACATTTGTCAGAATCCGGTAATGATCGGCTAACTGTCTTTCATAGAGCGGCCCAATTTCTATCTCACTGCCTGTTCCCCGGTGTGCTTTTGAAAGTTCAAGAAGCAGTCCCGCGGCACTCTCATGATCCTGAAAAAAATTCCCAACCAATTCAATTTCATATTCTTTCAGTGAATAGGCACTTCCGGGGCTCTTATTCGCGTTGAAGTTGAGTTCGGCACTGAAGCGGTCAGTTATCCCATAACCAATCTCCCACTGCTCAAAGCGCAGATTGTCGTCTTCGCTACCCTGACTGTCCAGAAACGCTCCAACCACACCGATTTCAAGATCACCTGCAGTGATCCGGGGGGAGAAAATTTCATCCACCGCGAGCTCTTCTGCCTCGACGGTGAAGGGCCATAACAAAAATAAGAAGATCTGGCTTGCCGGGACCGTATGGCGATGCACGCCTACGTTGTTTGTTGTTCGAAACATGGGTCACCTGTGCAACGTTATGGAGAGTGAAGCTCAAGATTGACCATGTTATTGAGTCAGCGGTTTTGAAAACATGGTTCTTTAGTACCTGGTTTCGCCGCTGATGGTAGTACCAGATTTCGCCGCTGATGGCGGTTCTCACCCTCGCGACGGTGAGCCGGCTCCTGAGGGTGAGATTCATTATCCAATCCAGCTGCCGGCTACGAGACCGGCAGGACCCATGAAAGCGGCCCAGGCAAACGTGCGCCGGGTCAGGGTTGCGCCCTCGTCCGGCGTCTTTGCCAGCATTCGCCACAGTAGCCAGCCGCTCCACAGCAAACCCGCAGCGAGTAATGCGATGCGTAGTTGCGGCACCCAGGGCAGGGCCAGACGTTCTGCTTTAAGCATGCTCACTGTGAGGGCGGACAGGCCCAGGAACACACTGCTGCCCGCTAACGGCGTAAGAGCGTAGGCCAGGCGCCAGGGCAATTCGCGCTGGCCCAGCAGCCAACCCGCCAGTCGCAGGGCGAGCATGAATGCACCACCTATGATCAATGTGGTTGCGCCGATGTAGAACAGAATCAGGGCCCCGTCCAGCCAGGTAAACACATCGTTGGTCTCCGGGTAGTGGGTCAGAACCCACCAGGGAGCACCGTCACCGAGTGGCCAGTATACATCGTGCTCGATCAGCCAGTCGGCCAGCCCCTGCTTGAGTTGCACGAACCAAGGCGAGGCCGACCACTGGAAGGCCCCTGTCGCCACGCCCAGAAGACCAAATATCAGTAACAGAGCGTCCCAGCGGTTGGCGGTTTCGGCGGATAGCGAAAGAATCTCCCGGTTAGGGCTGCGAACGCTCAGGGCCACGGCTTCCCTGTGCTCGCTGCAGCGACCACACATGTGGCAGGCACTGTTGCCGGTCATATCAGCAATGTTGATCAATGGGGCGCAATCCACGGCGGGGGTGCGGCGCGGCGCCTGCCGCCAGGTCTCCCGGTCGACCCGGAAATGCACCGGTGCCAGCCGCGCCAGAAGCGAAAAAACCCCGCTCGCCGGACACAGGTGGCGGCACCAGACCCGCTTACCACGCCCGTAGAGAAAGCCGACCACCATGGCTGCAACCGTGGAGCCACCCAGAATCAGCAGGGCTGCCTTGGGGTACTCATAGACACTGATTAACTGACCGTAGAGGGTTGTGAGTACAAAGGCGGTGAATGGCCACCCACTCCAGCGCATCCAGCGTGGAATGGCGCCACCTCTTCCATGGCGGCTGGCCCATTCCGACAGCGCGCCCTCGGGGCAGAATACTCCGCACCACAACCGGCCGAACAGTATCATGCTGAGCATGACAAAGGGCCACCAGATCCCCCAGAACAAGAACTGGGCAAACAACACCAGGTTCTCGTAGAAATGGGCATAGGCCTTTGGCAGGGGCAGGAACGCCGGTGTGATGACCAGGGCGAGATAGAAGATGATCACGGCCCATTGAATGGCCTGGATAAAACCACGGTGGTCCCGCATCCAGTCCCCCACGGCCTGAAGACGCCTTGGGGAGCCGTTCTCAGAGGCTGTCGTGTGAATGAGGTTGTTTATTTGCTTCATGTAAATATCCCCGCATCTCTCTGCCCGGGCTTCAGAACCCGAACTGTGCCCGCAGCCCAGCCGCAGCTACATTGGCAGCCTGGCCGTTGCCACCGGGATTGCGGATGTACTGCAGGTTGGGGGAAAGCGTGAACTGATTGTTCAGCCAGTAGCGGTAGTAGAGTTCCGCGATCTGCTCGCTGCCACTGGCGCGATAGCCATAGTCGGCGACTCCGTTCCCGTCGGTGTCAAGCGTGGAGGCCTCGCGGCGGAAGTCATCGGAGACCCATAACCAACCCATGGCAAGGCCCAGCGCGTCGGCGCCCCGGCCCCAGTAGCTGCCGCCCCACTCGCCGCCCAGAGTGAGAGTTCGGTCAAAGGTGACCCGGCCTTGCGTCTGCCAGCCGGCACGCAGGAACAGTCTGGTGTAGTCCGCCACCTGCTGGTTGAAACTGAGGCCCAGACCGGTATGCGATCCGATGGCGCCGTCGAGGTCGGTGCCGCGGCCGTTGCGCCAGGCATAGATCCGGTAGTTACCAGACAGACCGGTGAACATGCGTTGCTCAGTTCCGGCCTGCAGGATTACGAACGGTGAATCCAGGCTTTCGTTGAAGCTGGCGCCCTTGCCTGACCCGAATATGCCTAACGAGACGGTGTACTGCTTCGGCTTGGCGTAGTCATCAATATAGGCCAGGCGCAATCCGGGCGTGAAGCCGAACTCATCCACTCCGACATCGCCGCCGACATCCAGCAGGGGGTTATGAACGAAGGCCTGGTTAACGAAGCTGCGGGTTTCATCGTCGGAGACTGCATTCTGGTCGAAGAACACGAAGGGGTCCATCTTACCGAAGTTAACCTCGATATGCCGGCGCGACAAATCGGGGTTGCCTCCCAGCGGCAGTGGCACATCAAGCTGGTACCAGGCCTGTGCCAGCAGCGCCGTGCTGTCGGAGGCTTCGGTGCCCGGGCGCTGGAAGCTGGTGGAGTTCAGGGAGGTGAAGGCGCTGCCCGGGTTTTCCAGACCCAGTCCCTGGCCCATGCGGAAATGGGCGAAGATGAAGCCCTCGGTGGCATTTCCAAGCGTGCCTGCCGGCAGGCGTACACTGGCGTCACCGCGGTAATTGAGCTCGCTGCTTTTGCTTGCGGCCCCGCTGTTGTTCAATCCCTGAGCCATCATGGTCAGCCCTGCATCGGCGCTGATCCCTTCAAGCGACTCGATGGTTCGGGCGGCCTGGCGGTAACTGTAGACCTGTGATTCGACCGCCTTGAGACGAGCACTGACTTCTGGCTCGCTGGCACTGATGTATGGCTCATCCAGTGAGCGTTGCATGCGAACCTGTTCCTGTTCCAGTTCCCGAATGCGTTGCTCCATACCCTCCAGCTTCTTCACCAGTTCAGCTTTATCCTGCTCATCGGCCAGAGCGGCAAATGGAGCCATACCACCGATCAGAACGGAGAGCGCTGTCAGACAGGCGGGCAGGGACCGGTCGTTGCGGGTTGCCATGATTAATAGCCTCCCCGTTTGCCGATACCGGAGTAGATGAAATCATACTCAAGGGTGAAGGCTTCGAACCAGGGACGCACACCCGTTAACCGGTCGGTATGGCGGCCGAGTAGTCCTTTTTGCGGGTTCTCCGGTGCATTCGGAGCATGGATTGTGTAGACGAGGTGGTACTTGCCAGGTCCGTTGAGTTTGACATTGTCGCCATAATGCGGGCCGTCATTGGCTACCATGGGCATGAAGTCGCCGGCTACTTTCCAGTCGCTGTCTTTTTTGGTGAGTTCGTACTTCACATGCAGATAGGGAACCCATTCACCTTCGGCAAATCCGTTTGGATTTATGTCCAGCGCCCGGATATCCGCCTCGAGGTGGATATCGGATTCCTCAGCGGGCCGCATCATTCCTGTCGGCTCCATCCGGATGGGCTGTAGGTACACGGCGGCGATCTCCATACCGGAAGCCTGTTCGGGAACGTCGATGGGATATTCGATTGCACCAGCGGACTGGGCCAGAAGGAGTGAGCACGCTGCGAAAACTGGTGTGATGTTTTTGAGGAATCCGGACATTGTCATTCTCCTGTCGTTTATGGGCATCAGAGCAACCAATGCATATTTGTTACAACGGCGAATGAGAATTATTGCTGATTGAGGTTTAATTAACCATGATGTTGGTCAAAAAAGAAATAAAATTGAGGAATCTTCAAGACATGTACACCAGAAAAACGGGTAAACGGATTTGATGGTTGATGGGGCACTCTTACCCCACCACCCCGATACCAACCTCAGATCGTTGATAGATCGACCCCGTCGTTGAGTTCCATTGCGAAGTCCGGCAGCCCGTAACCGATGGTTTTCTTGTAGAATGGAGAGACCTTCGCAGTCGGGGCCTTCTTCTTGTGCTTCGTGGTGTAAAGCATTCGTGCCCGCATCACCTCGAAGGAGTATCCACCTGGAAATGCATTTCGTCGTCGGTGGAAATAGGTCATGGCGAAGCTTTTCACCTTGCTTCTGCGAATATGGCTAGCCGTAGTGTGGCATATACAAACCAGAATCCTTTTCGCGCTCGTTTTCCGTAAATGACATCTGCCCTCCGGCTTTGGAGCAACACGAACCACAGCATACGGAGCTCTTGGCAAGGCTTCGTCATCAACCGCTATCATTGGTCTTGCTGACCATAATTTTCAACTCGGAGTATTTCAACATGCATGGTCACAGACTCGAAGAATGGCAACACAATCATGTTTTTGGTCAGGATCGTAAAAAATCCGGTGAAATGCGCTCACTGATCGTCGTTGCCCTGACAGTCGTTATGATGGTTTGGGAAATTCTGGCCGGCGTCCTTTATGGCTCGATGGCCCTTCTTGCCGACGGCTTGCACATGGGCTCTCATGCGGTCGCTCTCGGTATAGCGGTCTTTGCCTATGCCTATGCTCGTCGAAACGCCGGCAATGCGCAGTTTTCATTTGGCACCGGGAAGGTAAACGCACTAGGCGGGTTCACCGGCGCAGTGCTACTCGCCGGCTTCGCACTGTACATGGTGATTGAAAGCATCGGTCGTTTCATTCACCCAGTCGAAATTTCGTTCAACGGAGCCATTTTTGTCGCCGTCATCGGCTTGGTCGTCAATGGAGTATCGGCCTGGATACTTGGCGGGGAAGGCCATGATCACAGTCATGAGCATGAGCATGGGCATCATGACCATAACCGTCGAGCAGCCTACTTCCACGTACTCGCCGACGCCTTGACCTCACTGCTGGCGATTGCCGCACTGTTGGCTGGCAAGTATGCGGGTTGGAACTGGATGGACCCGGTTATGGGTATCGTTGGCGCGGTACTTATCACACGCTGGTCTTGGCACCTGTTGAAGGACACCTCTCGCGTGCTACTCGATCAACAGCGCAGCGACTTGGAACACGACGTCAGACAAGTTATTGAGAATGACGATGACCGTATCTGCGACCTGCACCTCTGGGCCATTGGTCCGAATATTCACGCCGCTATTGTCTCGGTCATTTCGCATGCTCCCGAGTCGCCTGCCGTCTATAAGCAGCGTATTCAGGCTAGGTGCCCGTCATTAGTGCACGTTACTGTCGAGCCGCAGCGTTGTATTAATGAAACGAGGAAAACCAACTCAGGATAAAGAGATTCACGTCGTCAACTGCTTTAGGTAATGCTGCTCTGTTGTCGGAAATTGAACTGGCCAATCTGGAAGAGCTGGAAATCAAGCTGACAGTCTACCAGGTTCTGGCTGGGCTTTCGGGCAGGCGGGCCGACAGCCTGCCATCCGAAAGCGAATGCCGCCTGGGGCAGTGGTACTATCAGGGGGCAATGAGCAGTACGCCGGTCGGGAAAACGGCCCGCTGTCGGGCAGGCTATTGACGAGGTTACGAGCAATGTTGCGACAGGTTGGCTCGAACGGCGGGTATAAGCTGTGGGGTCTGCACATCGTCATAGTTGAACCGGAACGCACATCAGCTATGCTTTGTGGCCTGCAAGATCAGTTTGGAAGAGTGGTATGGATAATGAGGAACACCGGGAGTGGGAGCGAATAGCCTTTGTTGCGGGCCGGGAATTGGTCAGTATGAAGCTGCCATTCGTGAGGCCGATTCCGGAGGCAATCAATACGGTGCCGCCTATCGGGAAAGCCTGTTGGCTTCCATCCGGGTGTACCGGCAATATCTGGAGCAAAAAGAGAGCCCCCGAAAAAGTCCGGGGGCTCAATAAACGGGTACGTCTCTCCCAACGGGTGCAAATACATCTCCAGCCTTCCTATGTCCCCAGACTGCAGGTGGGCTTCGGTCTGCTGGCTGCCACCCTCCCCTCAGAACTGAAACCTGGGGAATAACACGTTCTGTTCCAGATAAATCTGCTCAGACAGTCTGAAGTCCAGCGCTTTCAGCTCCCGATAGAACCGCTGCCAGGAGCGGCAGGCAGACTCTGGAACCCGGTAGTTCCGGGTCATCCGGCGCAGCTTGTTCAACTGCCCTTTGATCACCGAGTGCTCTTCATTCATCTGGGCAATGGGGGTGTCAGGCCGGGGCGGCTGGTCATGCTTCATGCGTTTAAGCACGTAGGCATTCTCACGCTCAATGTGGTCGGTGAGCGTGTGCTCTAGCTTTTTGATGGCTAGTGTGATGCCTTTTGGAATGTCAGGGCTTGCCCTGTGCACCGCCTCTATCTTGCGGGCGAGCCGGTGAATCTCGGGTAGTTTCACAAGATGGCCGGCATCGTAGCCCCGTAATATAAGCTCCAGCAGCACGTCTGTGTCCAACTCCTCAATTGGTGTCTGCTCCATCACTGTATCAAACAACTCCTGACACAACCGCTTAGGCTCGACATCGGCAATAGATGCGACAATGTCAACGGTTGTCTGGCGGTGGGCTTCAATTTCCGGCACATACCTTCGGAATATGTCCAGGGTCTGGGGGCATCGGCTGGCCAGCTGGCCGACCGTGGTTTCACTGCAGTTGCCAAGAATGTCCTGATAGTTCATTGCTGATCCTCCTCTCTTGCTTTAAGATATATATAGAATACATTTTAATGGGTGTCAAGAATTGTTCTCATTTTCTCTGCGCACAAGAGGGGCACAAGAGGGGCATAAGTTTGGAGGGTAAAATGATTGATGCATTACTGGATATCGCGGTAGATCTGACAAAAGACCGGTCAGCCCAAGACCGTTATCAACGGTTTCTGGGACTACAGTGCAGCTGGATGGCCAGGATCTAGAGGCTTGGTTTGATGACTAACGCAGACCGCTCAGGGATACCACCTGACCCATCGTGATTTTTGCTGCCTGTCCCTGTCGGCCGAAGGTTACGTCAATGACGACTGCCAGGTGATTGATGTCATTCGCGACAGTCTGATGGTGCTGATCAAAGATCCGGCGGGTTGTGGCAAGACACACTTTATTGAACCGACAACGCGAGAACCGCTGTTGCGGTTGGTCGACGCGCACTTCTGACGGTAGGCTGAATGACCACACTAGAGCTTTTCAGAACAACCGGCCCTGATAATGTCAGGACAAAGAACCACGCGCCGGGAAATATCGCCGTATGGATATTCATCTACGCGGAGCTGACGGAATTCGCTTTTTTCTTCCTCGCGTTTCTGGTTGCCAAGCTCTACTTTCCGGAGGATTTCCGCCAGGGGCCACTTCAACTCAATACCCTTGCAGGCTTCCTTAATACTCTTGCATTGCTCACCAGCAGCTTCTTTATTGCCCGGGCAGTTCAGGCAATAAAGCGCGGCGCGCAGCGCCAGACCGTGATCTGGTTACTTTGCACGGTCGGTGCCGGCGTGACCTATTGCCTGATAAAGGCCTGGGAATACCAGTGGAATGAAACAAGGGGCATCACATCCCGTACCAGCTATTTTTTCGCCACCTATTACTACCTGATGTTCAATCACTTCCTTCACGTTGTCATCGGTACCTTTACGATCCTTGGTACCGCTGTACGGGCCGCCCTGGGTCACTTCACCGCCGACTCCCATGAGGGGCTGGAAGGGGCGGCCAGCTACTGGCACATGATTGACCTGGTCTGGATTCTCATTTTCCCCCTAATCTATATATTGAGGTAGGTCCATGCGGCAAACACAACAAAGCCAGGAAGCCGGAAGCAAGAAATGGGACAGAACGCGCCTGATATGGCTGGGGCTGATCGGCCTGACGCTTCTCAGCGGTGCTGTTGGTGAGTCTGGCCGGCCCTCGGTCGTGGCAACCTTGATCGTCTGTCTGGTGGTTCTTCTCAAGGGGCGTTGGATCATTCAGGACTTTATGGGGCTGCGGTACGCCGCGCCGCTTACTCGCCGGATTGTAACGGGCTATTTCTTTGCCATGACATCAATGGTCGGAATTTCCGTGGGTTACCTGCAATTTACAGCTACACAATAATTGCGCCGATGATTGTGGGAACCGCTATGACGTAGCTGAGTGGGAGCCGGCGCCAGTCCATTCTGGAGAGGAAATAACGATGGTTTGCAAAAAACCGGAGCATATTAAAGACGAGGTCTGGGATCAGCACCTGAGGTGGCTGGGTCTTGTAAGTAATGAGTGTAAATCCAACCAACTAAAGCGGGGGCGTGAAAAACGCAGAGAAGAGTCGAGAAGTCGGAACCCAGGTGACAAGAGTTGTTCTCAGTGGGTTAACGAGGCGGGAAGCTCGCCTGGAGTTGGGGCTGATCTGAACCGTTATGGTGGCCAGCGTCCGTCGGCCCGGTAACTGTTGCGCTTCTGATATACAGCAAAGCCCGGGGCATGGTTTTGAACTAAACTGTCAGTTGTTGCCCTACTTTTGCAATCGGGAGCGCGTTAAAGGTGACAATGCCCTGGCAGAGCGAGACGGATGTCTTCGAGATCTTTCCCTGGAACCGTAACTTCGAGACGGGCCTGGAGGACATTGATGAGCAGCACCGGGTGCTGGTGACTATTCTGAATCGTCTGGCGTGGCATTTTGCCTCAGACAGTTCGGATCTGGATAGTTTACACCTGCTTGATGAGCTTCTTGCCTATGCCTCCTACCATTTCAAATATGAGGAGGGTGTCTGGGCGGAAAGTCTTGGCACGTCGGAGATGGCCCGGAATCACCACGACTCACACCAGATGTTTTTTGTCCGGATCCAGATGCTTCGCCAAAGCAAAGCGCCACAAGCAGATGTCCTGGCCGAGCTGTTTGATTATCTGACTCGCTGGCTTGCCTTTCACATCCTTGAATCAGACCGGCGCATGGCCCTGACTGTAAAAGCCATGAAAGCAGGCAAACCTTTGGAGGAGGCCAGAGAGCGGGTTGATTCTGAGCTCAATGGTTCCGTATCCGTTCTTGTAACCGCATTGCTGGAGATTTACGGGAAACTCTCTGCCAGCACCATTCAACTGATGCGGGAAAAAATGATCAGGCACAAAGCTGAGGATGAGTTGCAGCGACTGCAGAGTGAGCGGTTGAACCGGGCTCTGGAGGACCAGGCAAGTGATCATCAGAGGCAGGTGGAATTCCTGGCCTACGCAGACCCCCTTACCGGTTTGTGGAACCGGAATGGTATTACCCGGTTCATACGGGAGCTGCTTGACCGTGGCGATCTGAAAAATGATTCCGCAGCGCTGGTTTCCATGGATCTGGACAACTTTCAAGAGATTAACGCGCGTTTCGGGGAAGAAACGGCCGACCGCATGCTGGGATTGCTTGCCCGGCGCTGGCTGGATGCACTACCTCCCGATGCCGCTCTCGCCCGGATCGGTGGCGATGAGTTCGCCCTGCTTCTTCCGGATGCCAGTCAGGTGGAAATCCGGCTCAGTGCTCTGCAACTGACTGCCCGCCAGCCCTTCGATCTGGGAGGCGGCTCGGCGTTGGTGTCATTTACAGCAGGGATTGTATTGTTTCCCGATAGTGAGCTTGGGCATGTCGACGAAGATGCCGACCTACTTCTACGCCAGGCAGACCACACGCTTTTCCGCGCCAAGCAGGAGCTCAAAGGAAGCTGGCTGTTCCTGGACGTTGGGGAAAAGAAAGCAGGCCGGTGCCGCCAGCGGCTTTTATCGGACATCAGGAAGGGGCTTGAATGCGGCCAGTTCAGGCTTTTATACCAGCCAAAAGTAAGTCTGAGGACCGGAGAGGTGAAAGGGGTTGAGGCGCTTATTCGCTGGCAGCATCCAGATAGCGGTTTTTTATCCCCTGGCGGTTTTTTGCCCGCGATAGAACACCATCCTTTGATGGTGGAGGTAGGTGAGTGGGTTTTATGTGAAGCATTGACGCAGATGAGTCAGTGGGACGCTCGGGGAATTCACATGAATATCAGTGTGAATGTGGCAGCAATCCAGTTGCAGGCGCCGGGGTTCGCTGACGGGCTCCGGGATATTCTGGGAAGGTTTCCCGACCTGGACCCGGCTCGCCTTGACCTGGAAATACTGGAGTCGGCGACTCTGGGTGAGCTTGATAACGTTGTGAGTATTATTGACGATTGCAGGCAACTGGGTGTCACTTTTTCACTGGATGACTTTGGGACCGGATATTCATCGCTTTCCTATCTCAAGCGGTTGCCCGTCCATGCCCTCAAGATAGACCGCGAATTCGTCAGTGGTGTGAATGATACTGAGGAGAATTATTCGATTTTGAGAGGGATCATCGGATTATCCCGGGTTTTTGGCAGAGAGTTGATTGCGGAGGGCGTGGAAACCATTGAGCAGGGTGAAATACTGCTAAGCCTGGGCTGCGAGTTTGCCCAGGGCTACGCGATATCACCACCACTGGCCCGGGAAAAACTGGCTGGCTGGCTTGCCGGCTGGAAGCCTTTTCCGCAATGGGCCGAAAGCCTGACGCTATCTCAATAGAAAACATCCACAAAAGGACCCCGCTTTGTCAACACGACTTACCGAATTCAGTCACGGAGCCGGTTGCGGCTGTAAAATTGCTCCGGATGTCCTGGACCGCATTCTTCACACCACGGCCCCCGATTATCACGACCCGCGACTTCTGGTCGGCAATGCCAGCCGGGATGATGCTGCCGTCTTGGATGTCGGCAATGGCCTGGGGATTATCAGTACCACGGATTTCTTTATGCCCGTGGTGGACGATGCCTATGATTTTGGCCGGATTGCGGCTGCAAACGCCATCAGTGATGTCTATGCCATGGGCGGAAAGCCATTGATGGCAATCGCGATACTGGGCTGGCCGGTAAACCAGTTGGCGCCGGAGATCGCCGCCCGGGTGATTGAGGGCGGGCGGGCGGTATGTGCGGAGGCTGGGATCGCACTGGCCGGGGGACACAGCATCGATTCGCCGGAGCCTATCTTCGGGCTGGCCGTTACCGGTCAGGTGCCGGTGCATCGTATTGTGCGTAACGATGGCGCCCGGCCTGGTGACCTGCTGTATCTTACCAAGCCACTTGGCGTGGGAATTCTGACCAGCGCGCTGAAAAAACATCGGATTGACGAAGCCGATCTGGCGGTCGCCGTTGAAACCATGTGCACCCTCAATAAAGTAGGTGAAGTCTTCGCTTCACTGGACGGCGTACATGCCATGACGGATGTTACCGGCTTTGGTCTTGCCGGCCATTTGCTGGAGATCTGCCGGGGTAGCGGTGTTGGCGCCACCATTAACCGAAATTCAGTGCCGCAGATGCCGAACCTTGCACGCTATATTGATTCGGACTGTATTCCTGGAGGTACCCATCGGAATGCCGCATCGTTGGGCGATGCCTTTGAGGGCCTGACAGACCTGGACAAGACGTTACTTTTCGACCCCCAGACCAGTGGTGGCCTGCTGGTCTGCGTCGCCGAACAGGGCCGGGCCGGCTTTGAGAAAAAGGCCAGGGAACACGGGCTGGAACTCTATCCCTTCGGCCAGTTGCATGAGCGCGCTTCAGGTGAGCCTTTGGTTCGGGTTATTGACTGAGTTTCCAGCCAATGTCAGGCCCTTCGAACACAAGCGCGTTGTGCAGTTGTACCAGATCGGCACCGGCACTGAGCCGGTCCAGATAGTTCTGGCGCGAACACACGCCGCCATTGGTCAGCAGAGCTGTATTTCCTTTGAGATGATGCTGGCAGGCCTCAATGGCCCGGCAGGTGCTCGCCTGAAGTTCAGGGTCCCGCCATTGGCGGTAATGGGCATCGGCGACGGGTTTGCCGAAGTCGAAGCTGATCAGGATGCCATCGACTTCCTGGCAGGCGAGGTAGGGAATGAGGTTGTGAACCTCTTCATTCCCCGGCTTTACCCGGAGCTTGTAAACAACGGGGCAGGACTTTCGGGTTTGACTTTCCAGTGTCTGCTGAGCCTCCCGCAATCGGAGCAGATTGCGGTAAAGCTGGCGGAAGGGAACTGCCTGCTGAAGCCAGCCAGGAGCTATGGTCAGGTAGTCCGCCGTAAACCAGGCTCTCTCGATCAGTTGAAGGAGTTGCGCGGTTTCCTGCTCCGGTGATACAGGGGCGGTTGCCGCCAGCCGAATTCCCAGCCGGGTATTGAGTATTGCTTCGGGGTGCTGGGCGGGTAGGCTTCGGGGCCAGTTTTCCTGGGTCCAGTTGCCCAGTTCAATAGCGCCAAATCCCAGTTTGCCGGCACTTCGGCCCAGCTTTCCACATTGATCAAAACCCGCGGCAATCCCCAGGCGATTGGTAAATGACAACCCCATGCAGTTTATGGCAGTGGCGCCCTCGCTCAGGCGCTCCCGTGCAGGCGGGAGATTGCTGGCCTCGTTGCAGGCGCTCATGAAGGCCCGCTCCCGGTCACTGGCTGGTCTGGTGAGCAGATTAGCCATAACGCTGACGGAAATGGCTCATGAAAGAGGCCAGAGCTGCGACAGCGGCGTCCGGCTGGGCATTGTAGAGGCTGGCTCGAAGTCCTCCGGCGTGGCTGTGCCCCGCCAGATTCGCCAGCCCCATTGCCTCAGCCTCGCCAAGAAACCGCTGCTGTTGGCTTTCATCACGTGTGCCAAAACACACGTTCATGATGGAACGGTGCTCTGGTATTACCGGACAGTAAAAGAAGTCGTCTTCGTCAATGATGCGATAAATTGCCTGGCTCTGGGCAATGTTGTGGGAATGAAGAGCCTCGACCCCGCCTTGCTCCTCAATCCAGTCGAGCATCAGGTGAACCAGGTAAATGGCGAACATCAGGGGCGTATTGATGCGATTCTGACGTTCAATCAGTAATTGATAATTGAACACAGTCGGGGTTTCCGGTCGTGCCTGTCCCAGCAGATCCTCGCGGATGATGGCAATAACCAGGCCGGTGGGACCCAGGTTTTTCTGGGTTCCCGCGTAAATCATGCCGTAACGTTCGATATCGACAGGGCGTGACAGGAACTCGGAGGTCATATCCGCGATCAGGGGAATATCACCACAATCCGGGTCTCCGGGGAACTGGACACCATTTGCGGTCTCGTTGGGGGTTATGTGGCAATAGTGGATACTTTCATTCAGCGCCCATTCAGAAACCGCAGGAACACGATCAAAACCAGTGCCTCGGGTGCTGGCAACCAGGTGGCTTCGGCCATACCGGCGTCCCTCCTCAAGTGCCCTTGCCGACCAGTGGCCCGTTTCCACATAGCCGGCGGTGGCCGTGGGCGGTAACAGGTTCAGCGGAACCAGTGAGAACTGCGCCGATGCGCCGCCTTGCAGAAAAGCCACCTGATAGCGGTCTGGCACTGCCAGGGCCGTCCTCACCTGGAGCCGGGTGGTGTCCATCAGGGCCTTGAATTCATCGCTGGTAAATGGCGCTTCCAGTAATGAGTAGCCCAGCCCCTGCCAATCGGCCAGGCTTGCCCGGGCCCGCGCCAGCACCTCTGGCGGCAAGGCGGCCGGCCCTGCAGCGAAGTTATATACGCGGTCCATCAGAACAGCGCCAGCCCGTGACTTCCGGCAGTCATAAAGAAAATCAGCGGGAAAGAGAGGATGGTGTTGGTTCGGGAGGATAAAAAGGTGATTCGTGAACAGCGGATCCGCTCTGTGGCCGGTGCCGGTACAAAACCCAGTACTTTCTTCTGATGGGGCCAGAGTACGAACCAGAGGTTCAGCACCATGATGACACCGATCCAGGCGCCGACTCCAATAACCGCATGGCGACCCTGGAGCATCAGTACGTCCGCAAGAATGTCGCGATTCCAGAGCATTAGGGCGCCTGACGCCAGAACCACCAGGGACGCGTACCGGAAGGTGCCGTGTTCCTGGTGCATGCGTCGGGTCAGATCGGAGGATCTGGCACTCCCTTCGTCAGGATCAATACGCAAGGGAATGAACCTTGGGGTCCTGACCACATTGGCGTAGTTATGGCCAACCCAGATCAACGCAAACACGATGTGGAGCCAGCGCAGGGCGATATCCATCAACATCCAGCTCATGACAGGCCCGACCGAATCCAGGCACCCGTTACCAGATAGAGTACAACGGTCAGGGCAATGGCCGTGGCCAGAGTTCCCGCGAGCGAATCGTGAGGTAATTTCATATCACACCTCCGTTGGTACCCAGCTCACATCGCGGGCGATAAGCTTTTTGTGGTCCTGCTCTGTGCCAAGTGCCCGGATTACGGCTTCCTGGACAATGTGATGGTGGGGCGATTTGCTGCAGGCTGGGTCTGCGTTGGCAGCATCGCCGGTCAGCAGCATGGCCTGGCAGCGACAACCACCGAAATCCCGCTCTTTTTCCGGGCAGTTGCGACAGGGCTCTTTCATCCAGCTGTCCCCCCGGTAGAGGTTGAAGCTCTCGGACTCGTGCCAGATCCAACTGAGGTCATGATCGCGAACACCGGGAAAGTTGAGATCGGGCAGGGAGCGGGCTTGTTGACAGGGCAGTACCACACCGTCCGGTGCGATGGTCAGGTGAATACTGCCCCAGCCATTCATGCAGGCCTTGGGGCGGCCTTCGTAGTAGTCCGGTATAACAAAGAAAATGGTCATTTTGTCGCCGAGCTGCTTGCGGGCTTCGGCAACCTGGGCCTCTGCTGTTTCCAGCGCCTCTCGGGTGGGCATCAGTTGGTCCCGGTTCACCAGGGCCCAGTTGTAATACTGCACGTTAGCCAGTTCCAGATATTCAACGCCGATGCCGGCAGCCAGTTCGATGATGTCCGGTACCTGGTGGATGTTAAGGCTGGATATCGGCATATTAAGAACCATCGGAAAACCGAGGGCTTTGATCTCCCGGGCCATGCTGATTTTCTTTTCGTAGCAGTCGACACCCGCGAGCCAGTGGGCCGTTTTCGGATCGCTCGACTGAAAACCGAGCTGGATATGGCGTAGACCGGCTTTTTTTAAATTTTCCAGTCGCTTACGGGTAAGACCGATGCCGGATGTAATCAGATTGGTGTAATACCCCAGTTCGTTGGCTTCCGCCACCAGCTCTTCCAGATCCTTGCGGAGAGTGGGTTCGCCACCGGAGAAACCGATCTGCATGGCGCCCATCTTGCGGGCATCCCGGATCACGGTTTTCCATTCGTCTGTGGTCAGCTCGCCCTCGTGATCATCCAGGTTGGTCGGGTTGCTGCAGAATGCGCACTTGAGAGGGCACTTGTAGGTCAGTTCCAGAAGCAGCCAAACCGGGTTGCCCTGGCCATCAAGATTGAGATTGGATCCAGCCTTTGCCATGGCACACCTCCAGAAACTGGTGAACGCGGGGTTCGATGAATTCGGGTTGCTCGGAGAACAGTTCGGACAACTGGTGAACAATATCGTCGACCGTGTTTGCTCCGTTGCAGCGGGTCAGGATTTCGCCGGCTGTGTTGTTCAGCTTGACGATACCTTCGGGATACATCAGCACATGGGCCTGTTGGGATTCTTCCCACCGGAACATGAAGACCGGGGCGATGCGGAATCTGGACCGGCTGTTGTGATTGTTTGAATCAGCCATGGGGTGTCTCACTGATGAGATGGTGCGCATTCGGAAACTGTTCCCGCAGCAGGAACGCTTGCGGGAACAGGGTTGGGTAGCTAACGAACGTAAACGTAGGCTGTTACTTCAAAGCCGAGTCTCAGGTCTTTAAAATCAGGATCGGTCCACTTCATGCGATTCTCCAATATTTATTATGAATGTTCGGAGCAGGGGTTAACCCGGCTCTTCTTTACTCTAGGTTTTAGGAGAGTTGGAAATAAATGGTACTTTTGAACTAAATTTCTGAGGCTTTTGGGTAAAATTTCCGACCGTTCAGGCCTTTCCCGGGGAGGGCCTGAACTTTCCGGTCAGGGGAGTGTTTTAACATTTATCAATATTGATTGTTATCAATGCTGGTTTCAGCTGGAAACCAGCTGGCGAAAAGTAAATTGCCATTCCAGGCTGTCCAGCAGGTTTTTTAGCGCCAGCCCAAGCTCGGTGTCTCCTTCGATTATCAGGCGCCGCTGGAAAAACAGCTGGTCGGGATCCTGCTGACGCTCCGCCAGGGTTTTAAAGGCAGCCAGCGAGCCACGGATAGTCGCCTCTCCGGGGCCATCGATCACTCGCAGACGGCCGGCCCAGAAGCCGATCGTGATACCCGGTTGCCCGCCATTCACTTCCAGCCGGATACGGCGGCCTTCGAAGTCTTCAAATTCCCCGTCTTGGATCGCTTGAGCAAACAGTCGATTCAGGGGGGCTTCGGCGGCCAACTGTTTGAAGGACATTGGGATGCGCCGGTCTATGGTGTCAAGCACCGGTGCAGGCGATGGGATGTATTCCCTCAGTACGGTCAGAGCCTGGTCAAGCAGTGGCAAGTGTGAGGGAAACGATGGCAACCCGGGCAGCGGCATGATCAGCTCCATGTTTGGTGACGGGAGCAGGGTAGATGAAAACCGGACCCGGGGCTTTGATATAACTCAGAAGTGCCCGGGGTCAGATGAAAATGGGGTCAGATGAAAAGTTCATCTGACCCCATTTTCATCTGACCCCGGAGGAATGCCCTCAGCGGTGCAGGCCTTCCTCTACCGCCCATACCGCAACCTCCACCCGTGAGCGCAGGTTGAGTTTTTTCAGCAGGTGCTTCACATGGACCTTGACAGTACCGTCACTGATGTCCAGCTTGCGACCGATCATCTTGTTGGACAGACCCTCGGCAATCAGGCGCAGAATGTCTTTTTCCCGGGGTGTCAGGCTGTCGAAATCCGGGCGCGACGCCTGTTGGGGTTTGTTGGAGCGCAGGGCCTCGGCTAACAGCGTGGTCAGGCGGTCACTGATAACCATTTTGCCAACGGCCGCCTGGCGAAGCTGGGTGATCATGTCTTCAGGCTCCATGTCCTTCAGAAGGTAGCCGTCTGCGCCGGCCCGCAGTGCGGCCACCACGTCGTCTTCCTGGTCTGAGACGGTAAACATCACAATACGGGAACTGATGTTCTGCTCACGCAGTTTTTTCAGGGCTTCAATGCCGTCCATTTCCGGCATGTTCAGGTCCATCAGAATCAGGTCCGGCTCCAGTTCCGTGGCCAGTCGAATGCCGTCGGCGGCATTGCTGGCCTCTCCGGCAACGACCATGTCGTCTTCCATGTCGATGAGCTGTTTGATGCCCTGGCGAAGAAGGGGATGATCGTCGATCAGCAGAATACTGGCGGGTGATTCAGGCATCGGGTTCTCTCTTGTGATCAGGCGTTTGAAGCTTCTGTGGGAATCAGGTTCCGGCTTTTGGGCACAAATAATAGCGTGACTTCCACGCCGCCTTCATCCCGGTTTTGTACCTTGACCTGGCCCCCCAGGGTTCTGGCGCGGTCCTGCATGATGATCAGCCCATAGTGATTGACCGGCTGGTCGCCGCCGGGCAAGCCCTTGCCGTTGTCCCGGATTCTTACCCGCACCTGGGGGGATTCGAACAGCACATCGACGCTGATGTCGGTGGCATCTGCGTGTTTGACCGCATTGGCAAGGCCTTCCCGGACAATCTGCAGGGTATGAATCTCTTCATTGGGCGACAGCGTCTGGGGCGGAAGATTGTATTGCAGTTGTACCTGTTTCCCCAAGCGCTCGGAAAACTCTTCAATGGTCTTGCGCAGTGCCGTGGCCAGGTCCGGCGTGTCCAGCTTCAGCCGGAAGGTGGCCAGCAATTCCCGCAGTTGGCGGTAGGCGCTGTTCAGGCCGGTGCTGAGTTCATCCAGAATGGCTTCGTGAGCCGGGTGCTGCTCGCCGTCGATGCTGAGGCGCCTCAGCCGGGCAACCTGCATTTTCAGGTATGAGAGTGACTGGGCCAGGGAATCGTGCAGTTCCCGGGCGATCACGGTGCGCTCCTCAGCCAGGGTTTGCTGCTGTTCCTCGGTGATCTGCCGCTCCAGGAAAATGGCGGTGGCCAGCTGGTCGCTGAGGGTTTCCAGTAACCGGCGGGAGGTTTTCGAGAGGCCTTCATCGGCCGGGTACCAGACTTCCAGGGTGCCAAGCAACTGGCCGGGGGTGCGTATCGGCAGCAGCAACCGGCGCCCGTCGTTGTTTTCCAGGGGAAGTTCGTCATACACCTCAGGCGTGACCAGGCAGGCGTTGCAATGGTGGTCGTTGCAATAGAAGGGCCGTTCCCGGCTGGCCGTGGTGACGGCCTCCACCGGCTCCGAGGATTCCCTGTCATGGAGGTACAGGCGGATGGGCCCGATGCCGAGAAGCTGTTCCAGCTCCTGTAGCATGGGGATGGCGCCATGGCATAAATCGTGGTTGGCAAACAGACCCCGGCTTGCTGAGTGGAGCAACTGCAGTGCCGCGTGGCTTTTTTCCAGTTCGTCGGTTTTCAGGCGGGCTCTTTCTTCCAGCTCGTAGTAGGTCAGCGCCAGCTCGCTGGTCATCTGGTCAAAGGCCTGCCCGAGCCGGGCGAGCTCATCGGAGCCCCTCATATTGGTCTTCCTGGAGAAATCCTGATCGCCCACGGCGATGGCTACACTGACCAGTTTGCGAAGTGGCCGGAGAATGCGGTTTTTGAGATCGATAAACAGCGCGACAATAATCAGGATGGAAAAGGCCAGGCTGATGAGCTGGATCAGGTGCAACAGATCGATCCGGGCTTCGGTGCGCTGTTCCAGCATGGTCACCAGCCGATCTACGCCGTCAACGTATTTCTCGGCTGCAGTCAGCATGAGACCCGTTACAGGGGTGCCCTGGGGGTGATCGCTCAGCGCGGGCCGCAGCACCTCTTCCCACGAATCCAGGATAGCCTGGTACTGTCTGGCCAGCGGGTGATCCCGGGCCCCCGGAATGGTCCTGGTGATGCCTGTGTCGGCCAGTTTTGCCCGGTAACGGTCAAGCATCTGGCCCATTGAGCCCGGTCCGGATTCCGCCGTTACCGGGCCGGCGCTGCGGGCGAGCAACTGGAAAGCCCCCATGCGAAGGGCGCCGGCCAGGTTAATGGCAGTGGCATTGCCCTCAATGCTCTTGGACACGGCAAGTGTGGTGGCCATGCTCACCAGCGCGGTCAGCACCACGGCGCCGACGACAAGGGCGATTCGGTTAACAAGCGGGCTTCTGGATTTCATGAGATCTCGCGCATCGGTGCGTCTGGCAGGCCAGGGCGGATTATGCCCGGGCTTTGTGGTCCCTCATACCTCCTTGAGGATAGTCAATTACCCCAATGGTTGGTAACCCATCATAGTCTTTGACCCTCCAGGGATCAAAGGATGAAACTGAAAGTAAGGTTTGTTTCACAGAGTGATATGAATGGAGTCAGAGGCGGATCGAGCAGATGACCGGCTGGCGTCACTGGCCGTCGTGCTGCCCTTGGTGGTGGCAGGCTTTGTCATTGCTGCCGGAAGCTGGACCCTGTTTGCGGTCGCTGGCGTACACCTGCGCTCAGAGCTGAACCTCGGCAGTCTCCAGTTCGGTCTCTTGCTGGCAATGCCTATGGCGGTCAGTGCCGCGCTGGCCATTCCTGCCGGGCTGGCAGCGCAGAAATTCGGCGCCCGCCGGATCATGTTGATCTGCCTGTCCGGGCTGGCCGTCTGTATGGCGTTACTCCTGGCCACCGATACCTTCCCGGGTTACCTCATCGCCGCTGGCGGGCTTGGGCTGGCCGGGGGCTATTACAGTGCCGGGTTGCAGTTCGTGACGCGCCATTGCGAGTCCTCGCGCCTGGGCCTGGTGCTGGGTGTGTTCGGCGCGGGCGTTATCGGTGCCGGCTTCAACTACTATCTGGTGCCGCTGGTTCATGAGGCTTTTACCTGGCATGCGGTTCCACTGGCTTATCTTGTCGTGCTTGCACTGGTTCTTGCGCTGCTGATCATGCTGACCGACCCGGAAGATGCGGCGGCGGACTCAGCCGCTGAAACGTCCGTCAGGGTATTGTTGCGAAGAATGAAGCGAGAGCGGGCCGGGCAACTGTGTGGCTACTTTGGCATTGTGGCTGGCAGCTTCTTTGCGCTGGCTCTCTGGTTGCCGGACTACCTGTCTGCCCAGTTTGAGCTGCCGGTGGACTCCGGCGCACGGCTGGCACAGTGGTTCGTTATTCCGGGTGCCCTGGCCCAGATTGCCGGGGGCGGGTTATCGGACCGGTTCGGCAGTGCCAGGGTTGTCAGCCGTGCGCTGGTGGTCTGTCTCATCGCATTGTTTGTGCTGTCGTACCCACCCATGACGCTGTTTATCCAGGGCGTCGACGCCACAATCCTCGTGAAATTCGCTCTGCCCATGCGGGTCGAGGGGGTGTTTGTAGTAACCCTGGGTCTGGCCATGGGCTGCACCATGGGCAGCCTGCAGAGGCTGGTTATTGTTGAAAATCGCACGGTGGCGGCATTTGTTGCCGGTTTGTTGCTGGTGAGCGCCTACTCCGTGGCCTTTGTCCTGCTGGTGATATTCAGTGGCGTTAACCACTGGCTGGGCATTCGCAGCGCTGTTTTCATGATTCTCTTCCTTCTGCTTGCCGGCTGCCTGTTCCTGTTTGCCCGTGAGAGCCGCCGGCATGAGCGTGAGAGCTTTCTCCACCGGGGGATATAAACCACCTACCACCGGGGTGGTAGAGGCGGGTTATGTGGTAGTAACCACGCAGATTTTGCGGTTTTTCTCACACACAATGGTCTCAAATCGGAGCTGAATCAGAACAGCGATCCGGCAGACGGGCAGATGGAGAGAGACCATGAGTCATTTGATCGACAAACTGAACTACTTCAGGAAGAGGCGCGAGCCGTTCGCCAACGGCCACGGCGAAACCCACGACGTCAGCCGCGAGTGGGAAGACAGCTACCGCCAGCGCTGGCAGCATGACAAGATCGTGCGTTCCACCCACGGCGTCAACTGCACCGGCTCCTGCAGCTGGAAGATCTACGTCAAGAATGGTCTGGTCACCTGGGAAACCCAGCAGACTGACTACCCCCGTACCCGCCCGGACCTGCCCAACCACGAACCTCGTGGCTGCCCTCGCGGTGCCAGTTACTCCTGGTACATGTACAGCGCCAACCGCCTGAAGTACCCGCTGATGCGCAAGCACCTGATGAAGCTGTGGCGGGCGGCGAAGGCGCAATACAGCGATCCGGTGGAGGCCTGGGCTTCCATCGTGGAAGATCCCAAGAAAACCGTTGAGTACAAGCCCCGCCGCGGCATGGGCGGGTTCGTGCGTTCCAGCTGGGACGAAGTCAACGAGCTGATTGGCGCCTCCAATGTCTACACCGCCAAAAAGCATGGCCCGGATCGCATTATCGGCTTCTCGCCGATTCCCGCCATGTCCATGGTCTCCTACGCCGCCGGCAGTCGTTACCTGTCCATGATCGGTGGCGTGTGCATGAGCTTCTACGACTGGTACTGCGACCTGCCGCCGGCCTCGCCGCAAACCTGGGGTGAGCAGACCGACGTGCCGGAATCGGCGGACTGGTACAACTCCGGCTACATCATCGCCTGGGGCTCCAACGTTCCCCAGACCCGGACGCCGGATGCCCACTTCTTTACCGAGGTGCGCTACAAGGGCACCAAGACCGTGGCCATCACCCCGGACTACGCCGAAGTCTCCAAGCTGTCCGACGAGTGGATGAACCCGAAGCAGGGCACCGATGCCGCCCTGGGTATGGCCATGGGCCACGTGATCCTGAAAGAGTTCCACGTCGACAAGCCCAGTGAATACTTCACCGATTACGTACGCCGCTACACCGACATGCCGTATCTGGTCATGCTGGAGCGGAAGGATGACGGCAGTTATGCGCCGGGCCGGTTCCTCCGCGCCAGCGATCTGGTGGACGGCCTGGGTGAAGAAAACAACCCCGAGTGGAAAACCATCGCCATTGATGAAGCCTCTGGTGAGCTGACCGCGCCGAATGGCTCCATCGGCTACCGTTGGGGTGAAAAAGGCAGGTGGAACCTGAAGCAGACCGCCAAAGGCTCCGACGTAAACCTTCAGCTCTCCATGGTCGAGAAGCACGACGACATCGTCGATGTTGCCTTCCCATACTTCGGAGGCATCGAGCACGACCATTTTCAGCACGTGGAAATCAAGGACATCCTCAAGCACAAGCTCGGCACCCGCAAAGTGAAACTGGCGGATGGTACCGAAGGCCGTGTGGTCACCGTCTATGACCTGATGGTCGCCAACTACGGCATCAGCCGTGGCCTGGGCGAGGACGATGGCGCGACTTCCTACGACGAAGTAAAGCCCTACACTCCGGCCTGGCAGGAAAAGATCACCGGCGTACCCGCCGACAAGGTGATCCGCATTGCCCGTGAGTTTGCCGACAACGCCGACAAGACCAAGGGCCGTTCCATGGTCATCGTCGGTGCCGGTATGAACCACTGGTACCACATGGACATGAACTACCGTGGCCTGATCAACATGCTGATCCTGTGTGGCTGTATCGGCCAGAGTGGTGGTGGCTGGGCGCATTATGTCGGCCAGGAAAAACTGCGTCCGCAGACCGGCTGGCAGCCCCTGGCCTTTGGTCTGGACTGGCAGCGCCCGCCCCGGCACATGAACTCCACCTCCTTCTTCTACGCCCATTCCGGCCAGTGGCGTTACGAGAAGCTGGGTGTTGACGAGATCCTGTCACCGCTGGCGGACAAATCCAGATTCGGTGGCAGCCTGATTGATTACAACGTGCGTGCCGAGCGCATGGGCTGGTTGCCCTCCGCGCCGCAGCTCAACCGTAACCCACTGGGTATTGCCGCAGAAGCTGAAAAAGCCGGCATGGAAGTGGCCGACTACGTGGCCCAGTCTATGAAAGACGGCTCCCTGGCCTTTGCCAGTGAAGATCCGGAAGCGCCCCAGAACCACCCACGCAACATGTTCATCTGGCGCTCAAACCTGCTGGGTTCATCCGGCAAGGGCCACGAGTACATGCTGAAATACCTGCTGGGCACCAAGAGCGGTCTGCAGGGCAAGGATCTGGGCCACGAAGGTGGCGCCAAGCCGAAAGAGGTCAAATGGCATGACGAGGCGCCGGAAGGCAAGCTCGACCTGCTGGTGACCCTGGACTTCCGCATGTCCACCACCTGTCTGTATTCCGACATCGTTCTGCCCACGGCCACCTGGTACGAGAAGAACGACTTGAACACCTCAGACATGCACCCGTTCATCCACCCGCTGACCGCAGCCACCGATCCGGCCTGGGATGCGCGCAGTGACTGGGAGATTTACAAAGGCATCGCCAAGGCGTTCTCAAAGGCCACCGAAGGCCACCTGGGCGTCGAGAAAGACGTGGTCACCCTGCCGCTGTTGCACGACGCGCCGGCCGAGCTGGGCCAGCCGTTCGATGTGAAGGACTGGAAGCGGGGCGAGTGCGACCTGATCCCGGGCAAGACTGCACCCAACTTCATTGCCGTTGAGCGGGATTACCCGAACACCTACGCCCGCTTCACCTCTCTTGGCCCGCTGATGGACAAGCTGGGTAACGGTGGCAAGGGCATCAACTGGAACACTGAGAAGGAAGTGACCTTCCTGGGTGATCTGAACTACAAGCACATCGACGGAGCTAACGCCGGCCGTCCGAAGATTGAGAGTGCTATAGATGCCGCGGAAGTGATCCTGACCCTGGCGCCGGAAACCAATGGCCAGGTCGCGGTAAAAGCCTGGGCGGCGCTGTCTGAGATGACCGGCCTGGACCACACCCATCTGGCGAAGAACAAGGAAGAGGAGAAAATCCGCTTCCGGGATGTGGTGGCGCAGCCGCGCAAGATTATCTCCAGCCCCACCTGGTCCGGCCTGGAAGATGAGCATGTATCCTACAACGCCGGCTACACCAACGTGCATGAACTGATCCCCTGGCGCACCCTCACCGGTCGTCAGCAGTTCTACCAGGATCATGAGTGGATGCGCGCCTTCGGTGAGAGCCTGCTGGTGTACCGTCCCCCCATCAATACCAAGACGGTCAGCAGCATGCTGAACCAGCGTAGCAACGGCAATGCCGAGAAAGCGCTGAACTGGATCACGCCGCACCAGAAGTGGGGCATCCACAGCACCTACAGCGACAACCTGCTGATGCTGACCCTGTCCCGCGGTGGCCCCATCGTCTGGCTGAGCGAGGACGATGCGAAAGAACTGAACATCGAAGATAACGACTGGATCGAGCTGTTCAATGCCAACGGCGCCATCGCGGCCCGGGCGGTGGTCAGCCAGCGGGTGATGCCCGGCATGGTGATGATGTATCACGCCCAGGAACGGATCGTGAACATTCCGGGCTCCGAGATCACCGGTACCCGGGGTGGTATCCACAACTCGGTTACCCGGGTGTGTCCGAAACCCACTCACATGATTGGCGGCTACGCCCAGTATTCCTACGGCTTCAACTACTACGGCACCGTGGGCTCCAACCGCGACGAGTTCGTGGTGGTGCGCAAGATGCACAATGTCGACTGGCTCGACGGCGAAGGCAATGACACTGTTCAGGAGGCTGTAAAATGAAAATCCGTTCCCAAGTCGGCATGGTGCTGAACCTGGACAAGTGCATTGGTTGCCACACCTGTTCAATTACCTGCAAAAACGTATGGACCAGCCGGGAAGGCATGGAATACGCCTGGTTCAACAATGTCGAAACCAAGCCTGGTATCGGCTATCCGAAAGAGTGGGAGAACCAGGACAAGTGGAAGGGCGGCTGGATGCGCGACAGTTCCGGCAAGATCCGCCCGAAAATCGGGGGTCGTTTCCGGGTACTGGCGAATATTTTCGCCAACCCGGACCTGCCGGAAATCGACGACTACTATGAGCCATTCGATTTCGATTACCAGCATTTGCACACCGCGGGCGACAGCAGACACCAGCCGGTAGCCCGGCCCCGCTCGCTGATCTCCGGCCAGCGGATGCAGAAGATCGAATGGGGCCCGAACTGGGAAGAAATCCTCGGCACCGAGTTCGCCAAGCGCCGCAAGGACAAGAACTTTGACCAGGTCCAGGCGGACATCTACGGCCAGTTCGAGAACACCTTCATGATGTACCTGCCGCGCCTGTGCGAGCACTGCCTGAACCCGGCGTGTGTGGCCAGTTGCCCGAGCGGTGCCATCTACAAGCGTGAAGAGGACGGCATCGTCCTGATCGACCAGGACAAATGCCGTGGCTGGCGGATGTGTGTCTCCGGCTGCCCGTACAAGAAGATCTACTTCAACTGGAAAACCGGCAAATCCGAGAAGTGCATCTTCTGCTACCCGCGGATCGAAGCCGGTCTGCCGACTGTGTGCTCCGAGACCTGCGTCGGCCGTATCCGCTACCTGGGCGTGCTGCTGTACGACGCAGACCGCATCGAGGAAGTGGCCAGCGCCCCGGGCGAGCACGAGCTGTATGAAAAGCAGTTGGACATCTTTCTGGACCCGTTCGATCCGACAGTGATCGGGCAGGCGCAGAAAGACGGCATTCCGATGAACGTGATCGAAGCTGCCCAGCAGAGCCCGGTCTACAAGATGGCGGTGGACTGGAAGCTGGCCCTGCCACTGCACCCGGAGTACCGCACTCTGCCTATGGTCTGGTATGTGCCGCCCCTGAGCCCGATCCAGTCCGCCGCCGAGGCCGGCAAGGTCGAGTTCGACGGCGTGCTGCCGAAGATCGAAAGCCTGCGCATTCCGGTGAAATACCTGGCCAACCTGCTTACCGCTGGTGACGAGAAGCCCATTGTTCGTGCGCTCAAGCGGATTATGGCCATGCGCCTGTACAAGCGGGCCGAGACCGTGGAAGGCAGGGAAGACCTGCGTGCCCTGGAAGAAGCCGGTCTGACCAAAGCCCAGGCGGACGAAATGTACCGCTATCTGGCCATCGCCAACTACGAGGACCGCTTCGTGATCCCGACCGGCCACCGCGAGCTGGCCAAGGAAGCCTTCCCTGACGCTACCGCCCACGCTGAGCGCAATGGCTGCGGCTTCAGCTTCGGCGACGGCTGCAACGGTGACAGCGAGTTCAACATGTTCGGTGGCCGCAAGCAGACCACCAGCATGGTGCAGAAGCTGGCAACCGTGAAGCAGGTTGATCCGAAGCAGCTGCAGGAATAAGGAGGCCGAGATGCAACTTTTAAAAGTACTGGCACGGGTTCTGGAATACCCCACTGAAGAACTCCAGGCCTCCCGAGATGTCCTGGTAGCCGCTGTCCTTGAGGACAGCCGGCTGCCCCGGCAGAACAAGGAGCAACTGCTTCGTTGTGTGGAAATGCTGTGCGATGGCGACCTGCTGGATATGCAGGAAGCCTACGTGGGTACCTTCGACAAAGGCCGGGCAACGTCCCTGCTTTTGTTCGAACACGTGCACGGGGAGTCCCGCGACCGTGGCCAGGCCATGGTGGACCTGATGGAGCAATACCGCGCCAATGGTCTGGAGATCGACGCCAGGGAACTGCCGGACTACCTGCCGTTGTTCCTGGAATACCTCTCCACCCGCCCCTGGGTTGAAATCCGCAACTGGCTGGAGGACATCCACCACATCCTGGGCTTGCTGGGTGAGCGCCTGTATCAGCGGGATAGCTTCTATCACGTGGTGATGGATTCCCTGCTGATGCTGTCTGGCCGCAAGGCCAACCGCCAGGAGCTGGCCCGGATCGTGGCCTCGGAAGAGCGCGACGATACCCCGGATGCGCTGGATAAGGTCTGGGAAGAGGAAATGGTGAAATTTGTCGATGACCAGGGCAGTTCCTGCAGTACCGGCGGCGTTGTAGGACAGCGCCGCCGCGAACTGGAACAGACCCAGACCATTCACCTGAGTGATCAGCTGATGACGGATGCCACACTCCGTCAGGCAGGGCGCGCCTGAGGGCGCAGGAGGAAACGGAAATGATGTCCTATCTGAATACACTGATTTTCGGAATTTACCCGTACATCGCCCTGACTGTGCTTGTTATCGGTACCTGGGCGCGTTATGACCAGGGCCAGTTTACCTGGAGAGCCCAGTCCAGCCAGATGCTGCGCAAGAAAAATATGGTAATTGCCAGCGTGCTGTTCCATGTTGGCGTACTGGTGATCTTCTTCGGCCACCTTGTGGGCCTGCTCACCCCGCACTGGGCCTACGAGTGGATTATCACTCCGGGCCAGAAGCAGGTCATGGCCATTGTGGTCGGCGGCATCGCTGGCGTCATGGCCATCATCGGTGGTGGCATGCTGGCCTGGCGCCGGCTGACCGACCCCCGCGTGAAGGCCAGCAGCTCATTCGCTGACAACATGATCATCGTGATCCTGGTGATCCAGTTGGCGCTCGGCCTGCTCACCATCCTGCCCACCTTGGGCCACCTGGATGGCAGCACCATGCTCAAGTTCTCCGCCTGGGCCCAGGGCATCTTTACCCTGCAGGGCGGCGTAGCGGGCTACATTGCCGACGTGCACTGGATCTACAAGACCCACATCTTCCTGGGCCTGACCATCTTCGTGCTGTTCCCGTTCACCCGCCTGGTGCACATGCTCAGCGTGCCGGTGGAGTATTTCGGACGCAAGTACCAGGTGGTGCGCAAGCGCGCTTGAAGAAACTGAAAGCGGGGTCAGATGAAAAGTTCATCTGACCCCAACTTCACTACCGCTATGTTCACTGAGGTTAACGCCATGCAACTGATCCCTACCGGCGACGCCGAAAAACCCAGAAATCAGTTCCCGCCGGTGACCGTGGGTGAAACCCTGATCGGCGAAGACGACATTGCCCGGGAAATGCAGCACCATCCGGCCGAAGAAGTTGCCGAAGCCTGGCATGAAGCCGCCAAAAGCCTCGTCATCCGCGAACTCCTGCTGCAACAGGCCAGCCGCCTCAAGCTCGACGACATCGCCGATGAAGAAGACCGCATCGCCCGCGTGCTGGAGCTGGAACTCAACGTTCCGGACCCGACTGAACAGGACTGCGAACGCTTCTACGCCGCCAACCCGGCCCGCTTCCGCAGCCCGACCCTGATGGCCGTCAGTCACATCCTCCTCGCTGCCGCTCCGGACGACGTCCAGGAACGCATCCGCCAGCAGGAAGCCGGCCACCAGTTGCTGTCATCGCTGCTCGACGGCCGCGCCCGCTTCGCCGACCTGGCCAAACAATACTCCGCCTGCGAATCCCGCCACCAGGGCGGCAGCCTCGGCCAGATCAGCAAAGGCCAGACGGTGGAAGAATTCGAACGCCCCGTCCTGTCCCTCCAGGAAGGCCTCAACCCCGAACTGATCGAAACCCGCTACGGCTGGCACATCGTCCGCGTCGACCAACGCATCGACGGCGAGCAACTGCCCTATGAGCACGTGAAGCCCCAGATCCGGCAGTACCTCAGCGAAAGCGTAACCCGAAGAGCGTTCCGTCAGTACTTGCAGGTTCTGGCTGCTGAAACGGGTGTGGAAGGTGTCGATCTCGAACTTCCAGACTCTCCCCTGATGCAGTAAAGGGCGCGCGCCCAAACGCCAGGCTGGCTAGAAAGGGAAATCTTTGAGTTAGATCAATTACTCCCGAATAACTTCCCGATTACCCCCATGGGGGGAGCGATTTTTAACCAGTATCCCTCTACTATTAAAACATGATTTTGGATGCATAAATATGCAGAGGGGATACACCAATGGCACTCACACAAACAGCCGAAACCCGCTACACCAAACCCGTTCTCGTTGCTGTGAACAAACCCTTTGACGACGAAGGTGGCCTGAAGGCCCTGCGCAGTCATCCAATGTTTTCGGAGCTCAGTGGCAAGGATCTGCAGCACCTGATCCAGCAGTCCCGCAGACTGCGCCTGGGGCATCATCAGTTACTGTATCGCCAGGACATGCCGGCCCACCACTTTTTCTTTGTCATCTCCGGCCGCCTGCGCCTGTACCGCCTGGACTCCTCGGGAGTCGACCGTACCCTCGACAGCATCGCCCCCGGCGACAGCATCGCCGAAGTCATGATCTACGCCGACCCGCCCCGGTACGCCTGTTACGCCGAAGCCCTTAAATCCAGCGAAGTGCTGATGATTCCCATACATGCCTACCAGGACCTGCTTGAGAGCAACCTTCAATATGCCCGGGCAGCCCTTCGTCATTATGCCAAACGGGCTGTCTCCCGGTTCCACGACCTGGAAATCATGACTGTCCAGAGTGCCCGTGACCGGCTGATCCGTTACCTGATTGATCTGTTGCCAAACGGCCCGGAAGAGGGCGGTGAGGTAGAGTTGCCATTGCCTAAGTGTCTGGTTGCTTCCAGGCTGGCCATGCAGCCGGAGACCTTCTCCCGGATTCTGGCCGATCTGAAATCCAACGGGCTGGTGCGGGTTAACCGCAGCCGGCTGTTCATTTCAGACCCCCGACGACTGATCGAGATCAGCCAGTAAACGACTTCATTCAAGCCTCCGGGCGCTTGGGAAAGGAGGGCAGGTGACAGCGAGAAAGCAACGCCCACTGGTCTATTCATGTTCCGGTTGCTCCGATGTGGCACAGTTGGCCAACAATGTGGCGGTGCGGCTCGACCACGCCGGTGAATTTGAAATGTCCTGTATTTCCGGGGTGGGTGGCAAGGTGCCGTCACTGGTGAAAACCGCCCGCTCCGGTCGCCCGATTACGGTGATTGATGGCTGCCCGCTGCATTGTGCCCGGGCCTGTCTTGAAAACATCGGTGTTGAACCTGATGAGCACGTGAGGCTCTACGAGTTCGGATTCAAAAAACACTACGGCCAGAGTTACGGCGCTGACGCCGTGGAAGAGGTGTGTGAGGAAGTTCGCAGGCGCACGCCGTCCGGCCAGCTCATTGCCCGCCAGACGTAAATCGCCGCGGCCAGATACCAGCAGGATTTTCCAAATGATCAGCAGTTACAGTGACCTGATTCAGGCTTCCCGCAACCAGCAAGAAGCCCAGCGCCTGTTATTCGTATTTTGCCGGGCCGAACTGCCCGACGACGCCTCCGCTGAACAAAAGGCCGCGTTTGAACGCGGTGAGGGCGGTGCCCTGACACCGGTCATCTGTGTGGACAAGGCGCCGGACAAGGCGCCCGATTTCGGGGCCCTTGCCGAAGAGTCCCGCGCCACCGGCCAGGCCTGGGATCTGGTGTTTGTCGCTGCCATGTCCGGCCGCGGCGGCATGGCGCCGTCTACCGACGAAGCGCAGCAGCCGTTGACCATGATGGTGGAATCCATCCGCCTTGGCCAGGTTAGTCATTACCTCCCCCTCGATCCGCAGGGAAACGCTGTCAGCCTGGGCTGACGGCGCTTAACCCGGGACTCCGCAGTAAGCATATCCAATAAGAGGTATGTGATTTTCCTCAAATTTGCCTAGGCTTAAGCAGTACGACGTTTTTTGTCTTGGAGCCTTTAGTGACCGCCTTGTTCCGTTTTGTTTTCCCCATGTGCATCTGGATCATGGCTATGCCCTTGAATGCGGCGCCTGTGAATGAGTATGACCCTGTAGCTGCCCGACAGGTCATCCGGAAGGCGTTTCCTTCGGTCACTACCCTGGTCCCTCGGGAAGGCAACCGAGCCATCCAGGAACTCTATGCCGGAGACGAGCTGAAAGGCTACGCCTATCAGAGTCTCGATTTCATCCAGACCCCGGCCTATTCCGGCAAGCCGCTGAATATTGTGGTGGTCCTGGATACGGACGGAAACATCGTGAGCTCACGCGTTATCGAGCATCACGAACCGATACTCCTTGTCGGTATCCCCGAACGAAAGCTCCACGAATTCACTGACCAGTACGTTGGACTCAAGGCAGACCAGCGGGTGACGGTAGGCGGTACATCGTCGGAGCACAAGGTTGCCGTGGACGGTTTGTCCGGCGCTACGGTAACCGTGATGGTGGTGAACGAGGTCATCATGAAATCGGCCCACCGTGTTGCCGCCGAGCTGGGGCTTGTTCAGAGCCAGAAAAATGCCCGCCCACCGCTTGCGAACATTCAGACCGATAACTTCCAGGACAAAAGCTGGCAGACACTCACCGGAGAAGGTTCCGTTCGCAGGCTGAAGCTGACCCGTGGCCAGGCGGATGACGCCTTCAAGGGCACGCCCGCGGAAGGGATCGACACAACACCGCGGAAACAGCGCGGCGAGCCCCTGATTGATCTGTACACCGCCTATCTGAATGTGCCGGCCATTGGCCGCAATTTGCTGGGTGAACGCCAGTTCCAGTGGCTGACCTCCGAGCTCAGGGAGGGCGAACACGCCATCGCCGTAATGGCCAATGGTGACTACTCGTTCAAGGGTTCCGGTTACGTCCGTGGCGGCATCTTTGACCGCATCCAGATCCGCCAGTTTGGTGACACCTTCAACTTCCGTGATCTGGATTTCTACCGGTTGAGCGATGTTTATGCCGAGGACATGCCCGAGTTTTCTGAAATGGCGATTTTCATCATTCGCCAGCAGTACAACTTTGATCCCGGCACGGAATGGACCCTTGAGCTTACGGTCAAGCGCCAGACCGGCCCACTGGACAGCGAGTTCCAGGTATTTCCACTCACTTACCAGTTGCCGGATCAGTACTACACCCGCCCCGAGCCGGTAATGACAGAGGAGGACATGCTGGCGGATCAGCCCATGTGGGTGCAGATGTGGTATCAGCGGGAGTTCCAGATTGTGGTGCTCGGTATTGGCATCGGTGTGCTGCTGTTCATTCTGTTTTTCCAGGACTGGCTGGTGCAGAAGCCGAAGATGCTGCGCTGGATACGCCACGCGTTTCTCACCTACACCCTTTTCTTCATCGGCTGGTACGCCCTGGGCCAGCTCTCCATCGTGAATGTGCTGACCTTTGTCAACAGCCTGGTCAGCGGTTTCAGTTGGGAGACCTTTCTGATCGACCCGGTGCTGTTTGTACTCTGGGCGGTGGTGGCTGGCATCATTCTGCTGTGGGGGCGGGCGGTTTACTGTGGCTGGCTGTGTCCGTTCGGGGCCCTGCAGGAATTGCTGAACGAGATTGCCCGCAAGCTCAGGGTACCCCAGTACACCGTGCCCTTTGCCTGGCATGAACGGCTCTGGGCGATCAAATACATCATTCTGCTGGTGCTGTTCGGGGTGTCGCTGGACTCCATGGCGACCGCCGAGCGCCTGGCCGAGGTGGAACCCTTCAAAACGGCGATCACCCTCAGGTTTGACCGCAGTTGGCCCTTTGTCATCTACGCTGTCCTGTTGCTGGTGGTCAACCTGTTCACCCGCAAGGCCTTCTGCCGGTATTTGTGCCCCCTGGGCGCGGCGCTGGCATTACCAAGCAAGTTACGGGTATTCGACTGGCTCAAACGGCGTAGGGAGTGTGGAAACCCCTGCCGGCTGTGTGATCACGAATGTGAAGTTCAGGCCATCCATCCGGATGGGCACATCAACTATATGGAATGCCATTACTGCCTGGATTGCCAGATGACCTATTTCGATGACCACAAGTGCCCGCCGCTGATCGTCAAGCGTCGCGGCAAGCGCCGTGGCCATAACGCTCCTGGCCACCCGGAGGAAATTCCAGTGGTGCAGGTGACCTGAGTAGTCCCAGCAAAAAAGAAAGCATGAGAAGCAAAAACCGCCACTACCAATAACGGAGTTGGATATTATGAAAAAGAAAGATGATCTGTCCAAGGATATGCAGGAGCTTCCGGAAAACGGCCAGAGCCGCCGCCGGTTTATGGGCGCAGCGGCACTGGCCGGTGTTGCCGGGGCAACCGGTCTTGGTACCGCAGTGATGTCCCGGGAATCGTTCGCGGCTGCCGCTGGCGATGCCAGGCAAAAGTACATGGTTGAGCCAGGTGAGCTTGATGAATACTATGGCTTTTGGAGTGGTGGCCACTCCGGCGAGGTGCGCGTTCTGGGAGTGCCCTCGATGCGTGAGCTCATGCGCATCCCGGTCTTTAACGTGGACTCCGCCTCGGGCTGGGGTATAACCAACGAAAGTAAAGACGTCCTCGGCCATGATAATACCTACCTGAATGGTGATGCCCACCACCCGCATGTTTCCATGACCGATGGCCGGTACGATGGCAAGTATCTGTTCATCAATGATAAGGCCAATTCCCGGGTTGCGCGTATCCGCCTGGATATCATGAAGTGTGACAGGATCACCACGGTTCCCAATGTCCAGGCCATCCACGGCTTGCGGCTGCAGAAGGTGCCGAAAACCAACTATGTGTTCTGTAACGCCGAGTTTGTGGTTCCCCATCCCAACGATGGCAGTGAGTTCAGCATGGAGAAGAGCTTTACCATGTTTAACGCCATTGATGCGGAAACCATGGAGGTGGCCTTCCAGGTCATCGTGGATGGTAACCTCGACAACACCGATGCCGATTACACCGGTAAATATGTGGTGTCCACCTGTTACAATTCCGAGAAGGCCCTGGATCTGGCCGGCACCATGCGTAATGATCGCGACTGGGCGGTGGTGTTCAACATTGAGCGCATTGAGCAGGCTGTCAAGAACGGCAACTTTAAGACTCTGGGAGACTCCAAGGTGCCTGTGGTTGACGGACGTCACGGCTCCGAACTGACCCGTTATATCCCGGTGCCGAAAAACCCGCACGGCCTGAATACGTCTCCCGATGGCAAGTACTTCATTGCCGCCGGCAAGCTGTCTCCAACCTGTACGGTGATTGCTATCGACAGGCTGGATGATTTGTTTGACGGCAAACTGAAGGACGAGCGAGATGTGGTTATTGCCGAGCCAGAGCTGGGTCTCGGGCCCCTGCACACCACCTACGATGGGCGTGGTAATGCCTACACTACACTGTTTATCGACAGCCAGGTGTGTAAATGGAATATTGCGGATGCCATCAGGCACTACAATGGTGAGGATGTAAACTACATCCGCCAGAAGCTGGATGTGCACTATCAGCCGGGCCACAACCACGCTTCGCTGACCGAGTCCCGGGACGCGGATGGCAAGTGGCTGGTGGTGCTGTCGAAGTTCTCCAAGGACCGCTTCCTGCCGGTTGGCCCGCTGCACCCGGAGAACGACCAGCTGATTGATATCTCCGGTGAGGAGATGAAGCTGGTGCACGATGGCCCCACCTATGCTGAGCCCCATGACTGCATCCTGGTGCGCCGTGACCAGATCAAGACCAGGAAGATCTATGAGCGCGACGATCCCATTTTTGCCAGTGCCCGTGAGCAGGCCAAAAAAGACGGCATCACCCTGGAGGCGGACAATAAGGTCATCCGTGACGGCAAGAAAGTGCGTGTTTACATGACCTCCATTGCGCCCCAGTACGGGCTGATGGAGTTCAAGGTGAAGCAGGGCGATGAGGTGACGGTGTACGTGACCAATCTGGACACCATTGAGGATGTAACGCACGGCTTCTGTATGGTGAACCATGGTGTGAGCATGGAAATCAGCCCAATGCAGACAGCTTCAGTAACCTTTGTGGCGGACAAGCCCGGGGTTCAGTGGTATTACTGCAACTGGTTCTGTCATGCGCTGCATATGGAGATGCGGGGTCGCATGCTTGTTGAGAAGGCCTGATCTTCTCTCCGCCGGGACTCCTTTATGGGGTTCCGGCTTTCCCTTCCACTTGGGAGAAACAATCCAAGAGGAGGCTGCTTTCCAAAACACGCTCCTTCGGCACGTCCCTGTGACGCTTGGGCTCCGCCATCCATGGCTCCGCACAGTTTTGGAAAGCAGCCTCCTCTCGGATTGCCAGAGTTCTGGCAAGGCCCAAAGAAATTTCATCTCTCAGAGAGACATTGATGTACCAAATTTTGCGTTATGGAGTGGCCCTGACAGTCGCTCTTTTATCGCTGACCGCGAGCGCGGGCCTGCAAGAACAGCTTGATGCCCTGGAACCGGGCGCAACCTTTGAGCTTCCTCCTGAGCATGTTTCCTCTCTGGCTATTCGGGTGCCCGGGGTGACGGTGTCTTGCCATTCCGACACGGTGATTGACGGGGGCGGGCAGGGCAATGCTGTGGATATTGTCGCCGGGGAGGTGACGTTGTCCGGTTGTTCGGTGCGCAACTGGGGCCGGGATCTGAACGAGCTGGATGCGGGGATTTTTGTGGCTCGGGAGGCCCGGGGGGCGGTGGTTGAGAATAACCGTCTGCAGGGGCCGGCGTTTGGGGTGTGGCTGGATGCCACGCCGGATGTGACGGTTCGCAACAATACAATTCGTGGCGATGCCAGCATGCGTCCGAATGACCGGGGCAACGGGGTTCACTTGTTCAATACCACCGGGGCGCTGATTGAGGGGAACGACATCCGTCAGACCCGGGATGCGATCTATATTGAGACGGCGAATAACAATACGATCCGGGGTAATGAGATGTCGGATCTGCGTTATGGCATCCACTATATGTATTCGATGAATAACCTGCTGGAGAACAATGTCACCCGGGGCACGCGGACGGGTTATGCTCTGATGCAGAGCAAGCGACTGAGGGTGATCAACAACCGGTCGGTGAATGATGAGAATTACGGAATTCTGATGAATTTCATCACCCAGTCGGAGTTTCGGGGCAATATGGTGACCGGGGTTTCCGAGGGCCGGACCGGTGGTGTGGTGATTGATGGCGCCGAGGGCAAGGCGGTGTTTATCTATAACTCCTTGTACAACACCTTTGCGGGCAATCTGTTTGCGGACAGCAACATCGGGATTCATCTGACCGCCGGTTCCGAGGATAACGAGGTGTTCGGGAATGGGTTTGTGAATAACCAGCGGCAGGTGAAGTATGTGGCCACTCGCACTCAGGAGTGGTCGAGGGACGGCAGGGGCAATTACTGGAGTGACTACCTGGGCTGGGATCGCAACCAGGATGGGATCGGGGATGTGGCCTATGAGCCCAATGACAATGTCGACCGGCTGCTGTGGAAGTATCCGGAGGCAAAGATCCTGATGTTCAGCCCGGCGGTGGATACCCTGCGCTGGGTGCAGGATGCCTTCCCGGTGGTGAAAGATGCCGGGGTTGCCGACTCTTTTCCGCTGATGCGACCTCCTGCCGATCTGAAACCGGAGATCCGATGAGCTGTTTTCGTCTTGAGAATGTGAGTTACCGGTACGACAAAAGCCCGGTACTGAAGGGCATAGACCTGACGCTGGAGCCGGGTGAAATCCTGGGGCTGTTTGGCCATAACGGAGCCGGCAAGACTACGTCCATCAAGCTGATTCTTGGGCTTATGCAGCCAACGCAGGGCAGGTTGTCGGTGCTCGGCGGCCCCGCCGGTGATCCTCGGGTCACCCAGCACATCGGTTACCTGCCGGAGAATGTGATGTTCTACCCGCAGTTGACCGGCCGGGAGATTCTGAGCCATTTCGCGCGTCTGAAGGGAGCCTCACTGCGGCAGGTGCCGGAGCGGCTCGAACAGGTGGGTCTCGGCGATGCCATGGATGCCCGCACCAAGACTTACTCAAAGGGTATGCGCCAGCGTTTAGGGTTGGCCCAGGCGCTGCTGGGCAAGCCGAAGCTGCTGATGCTGGACGAGCCTACCGTGGGTCTGGATCCGGTGGCCACAGCAGATCTGTACCGGCTGCTCCGGGGGCTGCGGGATGAGGGTGCGGGTATTGTGCTGTGTTCCCATGTTCTGCCCGGGGTCGAGCCTTACATCGACCGCGCTGCCATTCTCACGGAAGGTTCCTTGCAAGCGGCCGGAGATCTGGCGGCGCTGAGGCGGCAGGCAAATATGCCTGTGACCCTGTCGCTGGATCCCGCCAACAGTATTTCTGCGCTGGAGCAGGTCATTGACAGTGCTTCCAGCAACAGTGGCCTGATGATCAAGACCGATAACGGACGCCTGCGGGTGGATGTTCAACCGAGGGAGAAGATGGCCTTACTGAGAGCGGTCATGGCCTCGGGCGAGGTGGCGGATATCAGCATCCATCAACCCAGCCTGGAAGATATTTACGTGCATTTCATCGGCTCTGGTGGCCTGGCCCATCGTGGAGGCAACTAATGAACAGCATTTGGACCATTGCCCGTAAGGAACTCAGCGACAGCCTGCGAAACCGCTGGCTGATGGCTATTTCCCTGGTTTTCGCCACCCTGGCTTTGGGCATCGCCTGGTTCGGCGCCGCCGCCTCCGGGCAGGTGGGGTATGCCTCCACGCCGGCCACTATTGCCAGCCTTGCCAGCCTTGGGATCTTCCTGATTCCCCTGATCGCGCTGCTACTGGCCTACGACGCCATCGTTGGGGAAGAAGAGGGCGGCACCCTGCTGTTACTGATGACCTATCCGCTCAGCCGCAGCCAGCTGTTGCTCGGTAAGTTCCTGGGCCATGGCCTGACCCTGGCCCTGGCCACCCTGATCGGCTTTGGCGTTGCCGGTATGGCTATCGCCTTGCTGGTGGAGGACGTGGCCATTGCCAGTCTGGCTGTCGCCATGGCCCGTTTTATTGCCTCCACCGTCCTGTTGGGTTGGGGCTTCATTGCACTTGCCTACGTGATCAGCGTCCGGGTCAGTGAAAAGCCCATCGCCGCCGGCCTGGCCCTGGCCATCTGGTTCTTCTTCGTGCTGATTTTCGACCTGATGTTGCTCGGCACTCTGGTGGCAAGCAAGGGCAAGTTCAGCGCCGAGCTGCTACCCTGGCTGTTGATGCTTAACCCCACGGACATCTACCGTCTTCTCAACATTGTGGCCTTCGATGGCGCAGCACAGCTCAGTGGTGTCCTCAGCCTCGGCGCCGACCTGCCCATCGGTGCTTTCGGCCTCTGGGTCGGCCTGGTGCTCTGGTTTACTATCCCGTTGGCGGGCGCCCTGTTGCTGTTCCGGAATCGTCGTATCTGAACGGAGGTGTCCCTGATGAACCGAATCAAACTGAACTGGCTCCTTGCGCCCTGGCCGTCTTTGAATTTGGGGTCAGATGAAATTTTCATCTGACCCCCTCTTTCTGCTGGCTGCTTAACCGCCGGTCATATTCATGAACCGAAGAATCTGAACATCCCCATTGGTGGAGAAGTGATGCCGCTCCGGCTTCAGATCCATGGCGTTAATAATGGTCTGGCGGAGCTTGTCGTCGGTCACCGGGTTGCCACGCAGAACGCGGCGAAGGTCCACGGAGTGTTCATTGCCGAGGCAGAGCAGGAGCCGGCCCTCGACGGTGACCCGTACCCGGTTGCAGGTTGAGCAGAAATTATGAGAGTGAGGCGAGATAAAGCCCACCCTCGTGGGGCTGTCCGGCATTCGATAGTAACGGGCGGGGCCGCCGGAATCCCCGGTGGCGGGCACCAGTTCGTGGTGCTGGCGGATGATGTCCCGCACTTCCTTGCTGGTACACAGGGCCAGGCCCCGGTCGTGCTCGGAAATCTCTCCCAGGGGCATTTCCTCAATGAAGCTGATATCCACCTGCTTTTTTCGGGCGAATTCAACCAGCTCCGGGACTTCCTCATCATTGCGCCCCTTCATGACCACGGTATTGAGTTTGATGCCCCGGAAGCCGGCCTCGCGGGCGGCATCGATGCCGTCCAGCACCTGGCCGAGATTGCCGGTGCGGGTGATGTTGCGGAATTTTTCGGCGTCCAGGGAATCGAGGCTGATGTTCAGCCGGTGCATTCCGGCCTTACGCAGGGGCTCGGCCATGGCGGTCAGCTGGCTGCCGTTGGTGGTCATGGCAAAGTCACGCAGCCCATAGGTGCCGATTTCCCTGACCAGTTCCAGGATGTCCTTGCGCACCAGGGGCTCACCGCCGGTCAGGCGGATTTTCTCGGTACCCAGATCGACGAAATTGCGGGCAACCCGGGCAATCTCTTCCAGAGTCAGGACCTGCTGGCGGGGCAGGAAAGTCATATCCTCGGCCATGCAGTATACGCAGCGGAAGTCACAGCGATCAGTAACAGACAGCCGCACATAGTCGACAGTGCGGCCGAAACGGTCTGTGAGCTTGCTCTGGGGCATCGGGTTGATCCTGTTACCGCCTGTTTTTCGATCTGATTATAGACCAAGTATTGCAGATTGGATCAACGAATCCGATACCCCACGGGAGGTAATTGAACGGCCCAGGCGGGACGCTAAGCGGTGAGGCCGTCTATCCGGGTAAACAGCACGCTGTTTTCCAGGGCGATATGTGCATTCAGGTCTTCCCGGAAAATGGCGATCTGTTCATAGAGCTTCCGCCAGGTGTTGCAGGCATCCTCTGGCAGTTCCAGATGGTTGGTGAGTGCGTCAAGCCGGGCAAGGGCGGTACTGTGGACCTCATGCTCTGCGCGCATCACCGAGACAGGGCCCCGTGCCATCCCGGATATTCCGCGCGTAATCATCGGAAACAGAATCTGCTCCTCCTTGGCCATATGGTTTTCGAGCTCTGCCTGCATCGCCTCAAGGTGGGCACTGAGGCCAGAGGGACATTCAGGGTGGCCGCCGTGCACCCGCTCGACTCTCTGGGCTAACCGGATCATGTCGGGCAGTTGATCCCGGTGGGTGTCGTGATAGCGGTTGAGGATGTGTTCGATCAGTTCTTCCTCTGAGGCTTTTTCAAGCCAGGTTTGTGGGGACATTGATTTTCTCCTTTAGATGTAAATGGATAAATGTTCCTTGGGTTCGGTCATGTTTTCCGTCTGAGTTTTCGGTTAGTGCCTATAAAACAAAGTGGAGCCGGGTTGAAGTTTTCAAAGAAGGAGCATATAAAATACATATTAAATGTGTGTTCAGGGGATTTCAAATGGAAAATCTGCTATTCAGGGCGAACAGTGCGATGGCCTGGTCATTGCTGGGACTGGTGCTGACACTATTGGTGGCCTATCCAATGGCGCAGTACTTTCCCATGGCCATCCAGATTCTTGCGCACATTGGAACCCTGCTTTTTGCAGTGGGTATCAAGGTCGCTTACGTCGCCAGGCTGGTATTTCTCAGCCGTTTTGGCAGACCTGTTCACTGAATCCAGGTAGACTGGATGCCTGTATGAGCCTTGGTGAGAACCCCGTGATGGGCGGTCGTTTTGGGAAAACCGGATTTCGTATTCTTGCGTATATATCGGTAACGCTGGCGGCGGTGGGTGTGATTTTGCCGTTGTTACCGACGACGCCGTTTGTCTTGCTGGCGGCCTTTTTTGCCAGCAAGGGGTCGCCGGCTTTTGCACAATGGCTTGAAGACCATCCCCGGTTTGGTCCTGCTATTGGTCAGTGGCGCACACGACGGGCCGTCCCCGGGCGGGCGAAGGTGCTGGCCTGTGGCATGATGGCGTTGAGCTGGGGGATGCTGGTTCTTTTCGGGGCGTCGGCAATGACTCTGGCGATTTCAGGCGTGTTTCTTGGTGGCACCGCCTGTTACCTGGTGACCCGGCCGTCTTATTGACCCTATTAACGACTGGAGTATTGAATGCACATCACCCGCTACACGGATTACTCACTTCGCGTACTGATTTATCTGGCAATGCCGGGTGATCAACTGGCAACCATCCAGGAGATTGCCGACAGCTATGATATCTCCAAGAACCATCTTATGAAGGTGGTTCATCAGCTCAATAAGAAAGGCTACATCGAAACCGTTCGCGGCAAGAAGGGTGGTATGCGTCTGCGCATGGCGCCGTCCGACATCAATGTCGGTATCCTGGTACGCGAAACCGAGCAGGATCTGAGTATTGTGGAGTGTTTTTCGTCGAAAAATACTTGCAGGATCACCCCGGTGTGTGGCTTGAAATCGATGTTCGGAGAAGCGTTGAACGCCTTCCTGGAGGCGCTCGATAAGTACACCCTGGCCGATATTATCCAGGAGCAGCACAGGCCTCAGTTACTGAGACTGCTCCAGATCGCCTGACGGGGCGATACAGAAACTTACGAATTACATCCATTTATAGCGGCGGCGGACGAAGCTCTCTGTGTCTCCAGGCAGACTGGCCGGAACCGGGTGACGGTCCATTCGCCCGGCAACCTGCATTCCGGAACCTGCGAGCCCGTTATGCCGTAGTGGCGGCCCCTCCTCCAAGACGTTCGGGCAGGGAGTGCCGGAGGATCCGCTTCAATACGGTACCGTACTGCCGGGCGAAACTCCCGGTGTTGTAGTGAATGCCATGCTTCCGGCAGACCGCCTGTACTTTCCCGGAAATCTCCGGGTAACGGTGTGCCGGCAGGTCGGGAAACACATGGTGTTCCACCTGGTAACTCAGATGCCCGCTCAGAATATGCAGCCAGCGGCCCCCGGTAAAGTTTGAGGAGCCGGATAGCTGGCGCAGGTACCAGTGACCCTTGCTCTCGCCCTCGCATTCCTCCTCGCTGAAGGTCTCGGCGCCCTGGGTAAAGTGGCCGCAGAAAATGACTGTTGATGACCAGAGATTGCGGATCAGGTTGGCGCCAAGGTTTCCGGCCAGAACGATGGGAGCCACCGGGAAGGTGACCAACGGAAAGAACACATAGTCCTTGAATGCCTGCCGGCCACCTTTGCGGGCGAATTCCTTCAGGAACGGCAGTTTCTCGCGCCAGCTGATCTCCCTGCGCCGAAGCTTCTCGGTTTCGAGTTCGTGCAGCCCCACACCCCACTGGAAAAACACGCTGAGCAGAACGTAGTTGATGAATTGCAGGGCATGCCAGGGCTTCCAGGGCTCATCGTCACTCAGGCGCAGAACCGCGTACCCGTAGTCCCGGTCCTTGCCGATGATGTTGGTGTAGGTGTGGTGCTCATAGTTGTGGGTGCGGCGCCAGGAATCACCGGTACAGGCGGTGTCCCATTCGTAGGTCTGGGAATGCAGACCCGGGTCGTTCATCCAGTCGTACTGGCCATGCATCACATTGTGGCCAATCTCCATATTTTCCAGAATCTTGGCAGCCCCGAGAGTTGCGGTTGCTGCAACGAAGACCGGTGGGATGACGCCGAGGGGCATCATCACCCGGCCTCCGACTTCCAGCATCCGGTGGAGGCGCACCATACGACGGATGTGTTGGGCGTCCCGCTCGCCGAGATCGGCAATCACCTCATCCCGGATGGCGTTGAGATCCTTTTCCAGTTCCGAGAGCTGTGTTTCGGTCATGTGTTTCACGATGGTACTCCTTGCGGAACTCCAGGGCTCCGCGATGAAACCGAGTGTCGGTCATTAAATGTCGATGGAAACCGGGCCCCTGGGCACCGAGATGCAAAGCTGAATGTTTTCTTCACCGGGGCCGGAGGCCTGACCGGTCAGGCGATTAATGACGGTGCCGGCGGTTTTTCGGCAGCTGCACTGATGACAAATGCCCATCCGACAGCCATAGCGGGGTGACAGGCCTGCGGCTTCTGCGATATCCAGTAAGCTGGTATCGCCCTCGGACCCGACGTCGAGCCCGCTTCCGGCAAGCCGGACCTGCCCGCCCAGCGCCTCGTTACCCAGGTTTGCCTGTGGCACCGAAAAGAACGTGCTGTGGATGTCTGTGTCGGCAATGCCATGCTGGTGGAGCAGTTCCCGGGCCAGGTCCATCAGCCCTTTCGGGCCGCAAAGGTAAACTTGCCGTGCTTTGATTCCGGGTATTGCGTCAAGATCCGCATCGCACAGGTAGCGGGGTGCATCTGTCTCGTGGGTTGTGATGATGTGCAGGGTCAGAGCACCGTAGCGGGCTGCCAGCGCCTGAAGTGTTTCCCGGGCGATTACGTCGTCCGCTGTGCGCACGAAATACAGCAGCGTCACCGGTGCCCGGTAATTGGTGGCGGCCATGGTTGCAAGCTGGCTCAGCACCGGGGTGATCCCGCTGCCTCCCGCGATAAACAGCACCGGTTGCGCCGGTTCGGGAATCTGAAAGTCACCAAAGGCCTCACCGATTCCGATCACCGTGCCGGTCTGGAGGTCATCGTGTATCCAGTTGGTCACTCGTCCGCCCGGCAGGCGTTTGATGGTTAGAGTTGCCCGCCCCTGTTCCTGCCAGAGAATCGGGGAACTCGAGAGACTGAAGCTGCGGTTACGGCGAATGCCACCCACATCAATACAGATGTTCACATGCTGACCGGCCCTGAATCCGGGCCATCTCCGGGACGGCTGAAGTACCAGGGTTTTGGTATCCGGGGTTTCCTGGATGATCTGTTCCACCCGTGCTGGTGTGTACCCTTGTACCCACATCGGCTTGATGGGCTCAAGCAGCGGGTCGAAAAAACCAGCCGGATCATCCCGGTTAAATAGCTGCCTGCCAAGCCAGTGCAGTGTTCGGCTCCGGGCCTGTTTCGCTAACATGGTGGTTGTCTCCCATAGTTATACTGCATCAATGTGTACATGTGTTCTCTTATGTGTACGAATGTACACAGGGCTGTAGAAGGGGGCAATGAATGTCTGTGCATTGGCGCAAAATGACACGCTTTCTGTACTTTTATTTTTCGGGATGTGTACACTTGTCAGCCATTGATCAACAGCAGTCAGTACGGGCAGGCGATGGTGGAAAAACAACGAAGAAGGCCCGGTGAAACCCGCGAAAAACTGATGAATGCGGCGTTAACACTGGTGGGGAAGGAACGGCATTTCGCCAGTCTGGGCATCCGGGAGGTAACGCGGCAGGCCGGGGTGGTGCCAACCTCGTTCTATCGCCACTTCCGCAATATGGATGACCTGGGCTTGCAGCTGGTGGATGAGCTGGGGCTGGTATTGCGCCGGATGATGCGTGAGGCCCGGGCCAATGTGTTGCAGGCGGACAAACTGATTGAAGAGTCCGTGGCCATCTTCATTAGTCATGCCCAGGCCAACCGGAGCTTTTTCATGTTCATGGCCCAGGGGCTTGCCGGTGAGAGCCGGGCGGTGCAGGAGGGCATCCGCAGCGAAATGCGGTTCTTCGCCAGCGAGCTGGCCAACGACTTGCGCAGACTGAGACTGGTGGATCACCTTACCGACCAGGATCTGGATATGACCGCTGATCTGGTGGTGCGAAGCGTCGCCTTCAGCCTGACTGACCTGTTGGGTGTTTCACCGGATGATGATTACCAGATTGGGCAGATCCGGAAGCGGACTACCCGCTTCCTTCAACTGATCTTCGTGGGCGCTGCCAACTGGAAAAGCCCGGGCTGAGTCATGACCCGGCCGGACACCTTCACTCTTTCGGTGCGGCCTTCTTTCGCGATGCCCGGGGTTTTGCAGCAGTTCCCGTTTTTTTTGTTGCGGCTCCAGGCGTCGACGGCGGCGGCAAAATCAGACTTTCCAGCTCATTCAGTGCCTCTCCGGTATACACCGCCAGTTTTTGCATGCTTGGCAGGGTATCCCGGCAACCGGTATAGCCGAAGTTCAGGGAACCCGCATAACTCAGGCAGGTAATGTTCAGTGCGCCACCGTGGGTAATCAATGACACCGGGTACATGGCCTCCAGCCTGGCACCCTCATAGTAGAGCGTTCTCTGGGGGCCGGGTACGTTGGAGATGGTAACGTTGAACACCGGGCGCATGCGCCCGCCCAGCCCGGACATCAGTTGGAGAATGTAGGGCGACATCAGCAACATGGTGTACTGGGTCAGTGCGCTCTTGGGCAGCTTCTGCAGGTGTTCCTTCGCACGCCGGCTTGAGGTCTTGATATTTTGCAGTCGCGTCAGCGGGTCCGGTTCGTCGGTCGCCAGGGAGGCGATCATAAAGCTGATCTGGGTGCCTGTGCCCTGGTCATCGGCTGGCCGGATATTTACCGGTATGCCAGCCGTGAGGGGGGTGTCGGGTAACTCATCCTGCTCAAGCAGGAAGCGCCGGAGGGCGGTCCCGCAGAGGTACAGCACGATATCGTTCAGGGAGCCGCCGGATACGTGGGAGAGCGCTTTGATGCGTTCCAGCTGATAATGCTGGGTGGCAAACCGGCGCTGGCCGGTTACCCGGTGATTGATCTTCGACACCGGCCCGGTGAAAGGCGCGGTGAGGCCATCCTCCGGATGGCGGACCGAATGGACCAGCCGGTTCCCTGCCTGCCACAGCCTCGGTGCCATATCCGCTTGCAGTTTGAGGGCATCCATGGCCTGTGAAAATGCGGCCGGTACGCTGGCTTCGGAATCGGTTTTGCTGCCCCGGCGGCGTTCTGGCTGAACCGACCAGGGGGGAGACATGTCCTTTTTATCCGGGTCTGTGGTCAGCACCCGTTGCATCAGGCGAACACCACTGATGCCATCAATCATGGAGTGATGCATCTTGGTGTACAAGGCAAAGCGATTGTTCTCCAGCCCTTCGATGACATGGCACTCCCAGAGCGGACGCGCAAAATCAAGGGGGTTGGAGTGCAGCCGCGAAACCAGAATGCCCAGTTCACGTTCACCGCCCGGTCGGGGCAGGGCAGAGTGGCGGACGTGGTAATCCAGGTCGATGTCCTTATCGGTTTTCCAGGCGGGCGCCAGCACCCGGCCCAGAAAACCGGACCAGGCAAGCTTGTAGCACCACGGAGGCGCTACGTCCCCGGTTTCTTTCATGCGGGTGATCATGTCCCGAAGAAAGGTTTCAGGGGCGCCTTCGGGTAGCGAAAAGATCTGCAGATTGCCCACGTGCATCGGGGTGTCTTCAGATTCTACGGCCAGCCAAGAGGCATCCAGGGTTCCCAGGCGTTTCATTCCTTGTGTCTCTCCACGAGTGTCCAGGTATTTTACTTAACTGTTGCAAGTATACTGATAACGGCTTCAGGACACGATCCTCCCGGCCAGAAAGTTCCCTGATTTTGGGTTATTGTGGGTCATGTCAGAGTATTATTTAACGCCAGAGTCCAGAACCATAACTGACCGGGATATCGCCGCATGCAGTTCCTGAATGGTATTACCCTCCTTCTGGTGTACCAGTTGGTGGGGGAGATCACGGTTCGTCTGCTGGGCCTGCCGATTCCCGGGCCGGTGCTTGGCATGGTCATGCTATTTATTACCCTGATGATCCGGGGAAGGACGCCGGTATCGGTTGATCAGGCGTCTACGGCTTTGCTCAGCCACCTCTCGCTGCTGTTCGTGCCTGCTGGTGTGGGCATGATGGCGCATTTTGGCCGCATTGCCGACGAGTGGGTGCCGATCACTCTGGCTCTGCTTCTGAGTACCGTGATCACCATGGTGGCCACCGCCCTGATCATGCAGGTGACCACTCGCTGGTTTACCAGGCCCCTCGCCGGGAAAGGTGGGCGTGATGAATGAGTCGGGCCTGAAAGACATCTGGGTATACCTGTCGGCCTCTCCGCTGCTGGGGCTTACCATTACCCTGGTGGCCTATGGCCTGGCCTACCGGCTATACCTGAAAACCAACTCCAATCCCCTGGCCAACCCGGTGGTCACCTCGGTTGCGATGCTTATCATTCTGTTGCTGGCTACCGGCACTTCCTACAATGACTACTTTGAAGGTGGCCAGTTTGTTCATTTCCTGCTGGGGCCGGCCACAGTTGCCCTGGCTGTTCCCCTGTACCAACAATTTTCCAGACTACGCCAACTCTGGTTGCCGGTAACGATCTCACTGTTCTGTGGCGTGGTGATTGCTGCCGGCAGCTCCATTGGTTTGGCCCGGCTGCTTGGCGGCTCCATGGAAATCCAGATGTCCCTGGCACCAAAATCGGCGACTGCGCCCGTGGCTATGGGCATCTCCGAGAAGATAGGCGGGCTTCCCTCGCTGACCGCCGTGCTGGTGGTGATCACCGGGATCACCGGCGCCGTGCTCGGTACCAAGCTGTTCGAGTGGGTCCGGGTGCGGGATGACACCGCCAAAGGCATTGCCATGGGCGTCGCGGCCCACGGCATCGGGACTGCCCGGGCCTTCCAGGTGAGCTCCCAGATGGGGGCCTTTTCCGGGCTGGCGATGGCGCTCTCGGCTTTTGCCACCGCCTTGCTGGTGCCGTGGCTGGTGGGTATGCTTGCGTCCTGGTTGCCAGTCTCATAACCACACCAAACTGAGGACATTCAGAATCATGCAAACCAAGTTCCTTCTCGAAGAGAGCCAGATGCCGACGTACTGGTACAACCTGCAGGCGGACTTTCCGGAACCGCTGCCGGCGGTGCTGCACCCGGGGACTCAGCAGCCAGTAGGGCCGTCGGACCTTGAACCACTGTTCCCGATGGCGCTGATCGAACAGGAAGTGACCACGGAGCGGGAAATCGAGATTCCCGAGCCGGTGCGTGACGTCTACAAACTCTGGCGCCCGGCCCCGTTATACCGGGCTCATCGTCTCGAGAAGGCGCTTGGTACACCGGCGAAGATTTTCTACAAGTATGAAGGCGTGAGCCCGGCAGGCAGCCACAAGCCCAATACCGCCATTCCCCAGGCCTTTTACAACCGTGAAGCGGGCATTCGTACCCTCACTACGGAAACCGGCGCGGGTCAGTGGGGCACATCCCTGTCCTTCGCGGGTTCGCTGTTTGATATTGACGTTACCGTGTTTCAGGTGCGGGTCTCCTACAACCAGAAACCCTATCGCCGGGCGGTGATGGAAACCTACGGTGCCAGGTGTGTGGCCTCGCCCTCGGAGCTGACCGAATTCGGGCGCAAGGTGCTGGCGGACAACCCGGACCACACCGGCAGTCTGGGGATTGCCATTTCAGAGGCGGTGGAACTGGCGGTGCAGGATCCGAACACCAAGTACGCCCTGGGCTCGGTACTGAACCATGTGTTATTGCACCAGAGCATCATTGGTCTGGAAGCCATGCAGCAGATGGAAATGGCGGACTGCTGGCCGGATGTCATCGTGGGCTGCACCGGTGGTGGTTCCAACTTTGCCGGCATTGCCTTCCCGTTTATGGGCCATGCGCTACGGGGTGGTGAAAAATCCCGGATCGTTGCGGTGGAGCCCTCGGCCTGTCCGACCCTCACCCGCGGCAGGTACGCCTATGATTACGGCGATACTGCCCAGATGACGCCGCTGACCAAGATGCACACGCTGGGTTCTGGGTTTACGCCGCCGGGTTTCCATGCCGGTGGCCTGCGTTATCATGGCATGGCGCCGATGGTGTCCCACGCCAAGGAGCTGGGCCTGTTTGATGCGGTGGCCTACACGCAACGTGAATGCTTCGAGGCTGGCGTGCTGTTTGCCCGTAACGAGGGCATCGTGCCCGCCCCGGAAGCCAACCACGCAGTCAAGGGCGCCATCGACGAAGCCCTGCGCTGCAAGCGGGAAGGCAGGGAAGAGGTGATTCTGTTTAACCTCTGTGGCCACGGTCACTTCGATATGGCGGCTTACACCTCCTATTTCGCCGGCGACCTGAGTGACCACGAATACGACGAGCAGGAACTGGCCATGGCCCTGTCCGGGCTCCCGTCCGTCAAGGCCTGATCAGTCGTCTTTACGCTGCTGAAAGAGGGTACCCCCGCCGCCGGCGTCCAGTTGCCGGATGGTGGTGGGTACGCCCTCGTCGTTCAGCCTCACGTCTCCGATTCCTGAGTGATTCCAGAGTCGCTCTCCGGCATCCCGTCCCTCGGGAAGCCTGGGTGAAATCCTCATTCGCCGCCTTTTGGTGAACCAGTTCAGAGGCGACCAGGGCGCGAACAGCCAGCGATTGAGGCGGTCCAGCCACTCCAGCAGGGCATTGGGAAACTCATTCTTGATGCCACTGCTGGTAATCTGCCAGATACGGGGGCCTTTTTTTGTATGGCGCAGCCGCACGTCATAGGCAAAGGAGTAGTGGACATCTCCCGAGAGAACCACGAAGTGCCGGGGCGTTCGGGGGTGCCTGAAGATGTTGAGCAGCACGTTGGCGGCCCCCCGGTGTGCCATCCAGTTTTCAGCATCCACCAACAGTGGCTTGCCAAAGAAGGTGAACACTCGCTGAATCATCTCGATCAGCTTCACCCCGAACATGGGTGCGGCTGAGACCACAACAACGGCTTTCTCCCCCATGATCTCCTGCTGAAAATCGGTCAATGACTCCCAGTCCATCAGCCCGGACGGGTGCCTACGGCGAATCTCGCTTCGCCAGCGGTGGGTGCGGGTATCCAGTACCATCAGTCGGGGCGAGGTGGGCAGGCTGTAGTGCCAGCGATGAAAGTGGAATAACCGGTTGATCAGCTCGTCCTGGATTTCTTTGTCCAGTTCATTCTGGTCCTTCTCTGCATCCAGCAACTGCCGGCACAGATCAATGAGGTCGCCGAAGTTATCAGGCTGGTTGCCCCAGCCCTGGCACAGCAGATACCCCAGCAGCGCATTGCCAATGATGCGCCGGGAAAACGGGTGCTCGTAGGCCGTTGTCTCCCAAAGTGCCGAGAGGTTCCAGTCATCGGTGATATCGTGATCATCGAAGATCATGTACACCGGTACATTGGCCAACGCACGGGCTGCTCGCGGAAGGTCTTTTCGGAAGGCATTGATCACTTCCCGCTCTTTCCGGTACCGGGCCAGTTCCCCTGGCTTGTCCACGGGTTCGGCTTCTGTGACCAGGGCCCAGGGTTCTGGTGACCATACCAGCAGGTACATGGCCATGATCTCGGCGAATGAAATCAGGTGGTTACCGGCGTTGGCGGTCGTAAAAACCGGCTTGCGCACGCCGCCGAAGAAGCGCTCGGCCAGGTCCTCATTGAATTCGGATTCCGGCAGCAGGGCATCCCGGTGGTAGTAGGCGTTTGCCATCGACGTCAGTTCGCGGCTGTGGCTCAGGGAGGCTCCCTCGAGTATCTCCTGATAAAGGCCAAGTTGGTGGATAACGCAGTGAATGGCGTGCAGCATCGGGCCGGCCACGTCGTCGGCGTAGATCTGGTCGCCGGTCATGAGCAGCAGTGAGGGAATATCCTCCAGTTGCTCTGCCTTGCCCAGTTCCTCGTCCACACGGACCAGCCCGTCACCGGCAGGGTGGTGTGGTCTTCGGCAGGAGCCGTGGAGAATACGATCCAGTTTTGATTTCAGGGTGAAGCCGGGGCGCTTCCGGCCGTCAGGACACAGGTGAGGGGCCCAGTCCCGGATCCACTTTCTGTTGGGATCGTTATCACCAGCCAGCCCGAGGTCATAGTCAAGGCGGGTGTCCCGGGGCAGGGAAGAGTCTGGTTGTATACTCAAAAGATTCAGCCAGGCCCGGGTGCCAATCCTGAGCCGGGTTATCTCGCGGTCGGTTACCGGGCGGTCCAGCAGGCATTGTTCTCCGCTGAACACCCGAATCGAAAAAGTCACCTTCTCACTGATGGTTAACCAGAGCGCCAGCGAGTCTGGTGCAGCATGACGCAGAACCGGGCCGGCCAGAACCGGCCCGAGAGTGCCCGTGGGTTCCAGATCAATCCTCCTCGAATTCCTGGGGTGGGCAGTGGTATTCCTGGACCGTGATACCTTCGTCCACGCTTTCCAGGTGCACATCAAAGCCCCATAACCGGTGTGCGTGGCGCAGCACTTCCTCAGTCTCCTTGCCGAGTGGCACCCGGTCTACCGGTATGTGCCTCAGGGTCAGTGAGCGGTCACCGCGCACATCGACGTTCCACACCTGAATGTTTGGCTCACGGTAACTGAGGTTGTACTGGCGGGCCAGTTTTTCTCGCAGATCCCGGTAGCCGGGGTCGTCGTGGATGGCGGTTACCCGGTACACATCTTCCTGGTCGTCGTTCTGGATTGCGAACAGCTTCAGATCCCGCATCACCTTGGGCGAGAGGAACTGCTGGATAAAGCTTTCGTCCTTGAAATTTTTCATCGCGAAATGCAGGGTTTCCAGCCAGTCACTGCCGGCAATGTCCGGGAACCAGTGGCGGTCTTCATCCGTCGGCTTCTCACAGATCCGGCGAAGGTCCGTGAAAATGGAAAAACCCAGGGTGTAGGGGTTGATGCCGGAGTACCAGGGGCTGTTAAACGGCGGTTGATAAACCACAGCCGAATGGCTCTGGAGGAATTCGAGCATGAAGCCGTCGTTCACCAGGCCTTTGTCGTACATGCGGTGCAACAGGGTATAGTGCCAGAAGGTGGCCCAGCCCTCGTTCATCACCTGGGTCTGGCGCTGGGGGTAGAAATACTGGGCCAGCTTGCGCACGATGCGAATGATTTCCCGCTGCCAGGTTTCCAGCAGCGGGGCGTTTTTTTCGATGAAATAGAGAATGTTTTCCTGCGGTTCCTCAGGGTAGCGCTTGCGCCGCTTCACCGGGTCGTCATCCTCGTCCATTTTCGGGATGGTGCGCCACAGGTCGTTGATGCGCCGTTGCTGGTATTCCTCCCGTTCCTTCTGCCGCCGCATTTCCTCCGAGGCGGAGATGGGGGCCGGCCGCTTGTAGCGGTCTACGCCATAGTTCATCATGGCATGGCAGGAATCCAGAATCTCCTCCACCGCGTCCACGCCGTAACGCTCCTCGCATTCCGCCACGTAATTCCGGGCGAACACCAGGTAGTCAATAATCGCGCTGGCGTCGGTCCAGGTGCGGAACAGGTAATTGCACTTGAAGAAGGAATTGTGGCCATAGGAGGCGTGGGCAATCACCAGCGCCTGCATTGGCAGGGTATTCTCCTCCATCAGGTAAGCGATGCAGGGATTGGAGTTTATGACGATCTCGTAGGCCAGCCCCATCTGGCCGCGCTGGTATCCCTTTGAGGTACTGAGGAACTGCTTGCCAAAGGACCAGTGATGGTAGCCAACGGGCATGCCCACGGAGCTGTAGGCGTCCATCATCTGTTCAGCACTGATCACCTCAATCTGGTTGGGGTAGGTGTCCAGACCGAACTCAGCGGCGCATTTGGCGATTTCGTCGTCGTATTTCCGGACCAGCTCGAAGGTCCATTCAGAACCCGTGGAGATTGGCTCCCGGGCTCTGGGCTGGTTACTTCCCGGCAGGTTCAGGCGCCCCATGAGGTTGGTCATGCGGCTTTCCTCTCAAACAACTGGCGAAACACCGGATAGATCTCGCCGGGGTCGGCGATCTGCTGTAATGCAAAGCTCTGGGGAAAGCGTTCGTGGATCTTCTCGTATTCATACCAGAGCATCTGGTGATCCTGCGGCGTGATTTCCACATAGGCAAAGTACTGGACCAGCGGCAAAATACTGTCGGCCAGAATCTTGCTGCACACCGGGGAATCGTCATTCCAGTTATCGCCGTCTGACGCCTGTGCCGCGTAGATATTCCACTCGGACGGAGAATAGCGGGATTCAACAATCTTGCGCATCAGTTTCAGGGCGCTGGAGACGATGGTGCCGCCGGTTTCCCGGGAATAGAAGAACTCCTCCTCGTCCACTTCCTTGGCGCTGGTGTGGTGGCGAATGAAGACCACTTCGATCTTCTTGTAGTTCTTCTTCAGGAACAGGTACAGCAGGATGAAAAAGCGCTTGGCGATGTCCTTGTGCATCTGGGTCATGGACCCGGATACATCCATCAGACAGAACATCACAGCGCTGGTGGCCGGTTGCGGCTGCTTCAGGTGCTGGCGGTAGCGCAGGTCGATTTCATCAATGAACGGGATTCGCTTTACATTCGCTTTCAGCCGGGCAATTTCCTCCTCCAGAACCTGAATCTGGTCTTCATGGCTGAACGCCGGGTCCAGATCGTGCGGCGCGGATTTCAGGGCTTTCAGTTGTTTCTCCAGATCCCGGATTTTTTTCTTGCGGGCACCGCCAAGACCCAGGCGCCGGGCGTGGGCGCCGCGCAGGGAGCGCACGACATCCAGCTTGGCCGGCACCCCCTGGGTGCTGAAACCGGAGCGGACGTATTTGAATGCTTCGGTGTCTTTGAGTTTTTTGCGGGCAAGGTTGGGCAGCTCCAGATCGTCGAACAGGAAATCCAGGAACTCTTCCTGGGTGATCTGGAAGGCGAATTCGTCCATACCCTCTCCATCCGGGCTGGCTTGCCCCTGTCCGGAACCCTGGCCACCTCCGCCTTCGGGCTTCGGGATGGTGTCCCCGGCCACAAACTCCTGGTTGCCGGGATGAACCACCTCCCGCCGGCCGCCCTGACCGTGGTGGAAGATGGGTTCTTCAATGTCCCGGGACGGAATGCTGACTTTCTCGCCCCGCTCTATGTCTGTAATCGAGCGCTTCTGCACCGCATCCGCCACTGCTCGCTTGATGTGGTGGCGGTAGCGGCGCAGGAACCGTTCCCGGTTCACCGCACTCTTGTTCTTACCGTTCAGTCGCCGGTCGACTATGTGGGTCATTCCCATGGCGTAACTCCAGTTCAGTGAGTGGTCACTGACTTAGTGAGACTTGCGAACCCGCAGGTACCATTCGGCCAGGAGCCGTACCTGCTTCTCCGTGTAGCCTCGATCGACCATACGCTCGACGAACTGCTTGTGCTTGTTCTGATCTTCCTGACTGGCTTTCGGGTTGAAGGAGATCACTGGCAGCAGGTCTTCTGTGTTCGAGAACATCTTCTTCTCGATCACACTGCGCAGCTTTTCATAGCTCAGCCAGGACGGGTTGCGGCCCTGATTGTTGGCCCGTGCCCGCAGCACAAAGTTGACCACCTCGTTCCGGAAATCCTTCGGGTTGCTGATGCCAGCCGGCTTTTCGATCTTCTCCAGCTCATCGTTGATGGACGAGCGGTCGAGGATTTCGCCGGTCTCCGGATCCCGGTATTCCTGGTCCTGAATCCAGAAATCGGCATAGGTGACATAGCGGTCGAACAGATTCTGGCCGTACTCGCTGTAGCTTTCCAGATACGCGGTCTGGATTTCCTTGCCAATGAACCGGACATAGTGCGGTGCCAGGAATTCCTTGATAAACCTGAGGTATTTCTCATGGGTTTCGGACTGAAACTGCTCCTGTTCAATCTGCTTTTCCAGAACATAGAGCAGGTGTACCGGGTTGGCGGCTACTTCGGTGGTGTCGAAGTTGAACACCTTGGACAGGATCTTGAAGGCGAACCGGGTCGAGAGACCATCCATGCCTTCCATCACGCCGGCGGCATCCCGGTACTCCTGGATGGATTTGGCTTTCGGGTCGGTATCCTTGATATTCTGGCCGTCGTATACTCGCATCTTCGAGAAAATGCTGGAGTTTTCAGGCTCTTTAATTCGTGATAGCACGGAGAACTGCGCGAGCATGTCCAGAGTGTCAGGTGCACAGGGGGCGCCTTCCAGAGAGCTGTTGCTCAGCAGTTTCTTGTAGATTTCGATTTCTTCTGTCACCCGCACACAGTAAGGCACCTTGACGATGTAGACTCGGTCAAGGAAGGCTTCGTTGTGCTTGTTATTGCGAAAGGTCTGCCATTCGGATTCGTTCGAATGGGCCAGGATCATGCCGTCGAACGGCACCGAACCCATGCCCTCTGTGGTGTTGTAGTTGCCTTCCTGGGTGGCGGTCAGCAGTGGATGCAGTACCTTGATCGGTGCCTTGAACATCTCCACAAACTCCATCAGGCCCTGGTTGGCCTTACACAGGCCACCGCTGAAGCTGTAGGCATCCGGGTCATCCTGGGAAAAATCTTCCAGCATGCGGATGTTGACCTTGCCCACGAGGGCGGAAATGTCCTGGTTGTTGTCGTCGCCGGGCTCGGTCTTGGACACGCCGATCTGGTCAAGTACCGAGGGGTATTTTTTGACCACCCGGAACTGGCTGATATCGCCGCCATATTCGTGCAGTCGTTTGACGGCCCAGGGGGACATGATGGTTTTCAGGTAGCGGGCCGGGATGCCGTATTCCTCTTCCAGAATCCGGGCATCCTCAGCCGGGTCGAACAGGCCAAGCGGCGATTCGTTCACCGGCGAACCCTTTATGGCATAGAAAGGCACCTTCTGCATCAGTGACTTAAGTTTTTCAGCCAGGGAGGATTTACCGCCACCGACCGGGCCGAGCAGGTAAAGAATCTGTTTCTTCTCTTCCAGGCCCTGGGCCGCGTGGCGGAAGAAAGACACGATGTTTTCGACAGCATCTTCCATGCCGTAAAACTCGGAAAATTCCGGGTAACGCTTGATGACCTTATTGGAAAAGATGCGTGACAGTCTCTGATCACGGGAGGTATCGACGAGTTCTGGTTCGCCGATGGCAAGTAACATTCGCTCAGCGGCCGCGGCATAGGCCGTTGGGTCCTTTTTGCAGATCTCCAGGTATTCCTCCAGGCTGTATTCTTCTTCCTGGGTACTCTCATACCGGTCTTTGAAGTGCTGCAGTATGCTCATAGATCGCCCTCGCTCGCTGTATCTTCAGCTTTCAGTTCACGCAATTTCCCCGTTGCAGTCAGCTCCGCCCATTCGGGCGGTTTATTTAGTTATGGGTGGAAGGAATGGATACTTACAAGCCGGTAAACGACCAGGTCGTGGTCGGCTTGTCTACTGTGAGCTTAGTTCACGCTCGCGAGGTTGGACAGTAGTGGAGTGGTTAAGGTTCATTAAATTGTGTTGGGCGGGTGTGGTGTTTTTGTAGCTCTGGCCGGGCTTTGGGGCTAGTTCCGGGGGGCTGGAGCCCCCCGATACACTCCGGTCAGGCCTCGTGGAGTCGCCCTCGCGCACTACAGCTTGGTCAGGCGAAACACGCTTTCTGTCGCGCCTTCCAGGCCTTTTCGTTTGGTGAACGGGTGATCCTTGGCCAGGGTGTTGGTCAGGATGTGTTCGATTTTGTAGTCGTCCTGGTAGAGCACCTGCACCTCCTCGTTGCTGACGTTGAACGGCGGGCCTTTTATTTCGGTGGCGTAGTCGAGGGTGATCAGGAGGACTCGGGTGCCGTCCGGTATGATGGCGGTCAGGTGTTCCACATAGCGCTTGCGCATGTTCGGGGGCAGGGCAATGAGGGCGGCGCGGTCGTAGACGAGGCGGACATGCCGGAGGTCGTGGGGAGCCAACTGGAAGAAGTCTCCGCACCAGAGTTGCAGGCCGTCGTGCCTGAAAGTGGTGAAGGGCTCTCCGGGGTGTACCCTGGCTTTTTCCCCGGCCTCCTCGAAGAAGTCCTTGCAGGCTATTTTGCTCAGTTCCACGCCGATGACCGGGTGGCCGCGGTCGTAGAGCCACCACATGTCGTGGGCTTTGCCGCAGAGGGGGACAAAGACGGCGTCGGTGCCCTTGCCGGCGAGTTCGGGCCAGTGGTCATGGAGATACTGATTGACGGTGCCTTCGTGAAAGCCGATTTCCTTCTTGACCCAGCGTTCGTGCCAGAATTGGTGTTCCATGGTTTTCACCCTGTTCTTGGACGTTTGATCCAGTCTACCTTAATCTGTGACTAACTGGATTCGGGAGAATAGTATGAAAGCGGTATTCCTTGATGCCAAGACGCTCGGCGATGATGTCGATCTGTCGCCCATCGAATCGGTGACCGGCGGGCTTGAAAGGTATGACTGGACTGCTCCGGAGCAGGTGCTGGAGCGGATCCGGGGCTTTGATACGGTTCTGGTCAACAAGGTGGTGCTCAGCCGGGAGCATTTCGAGGCTTGTCCGGAGCTGACGGCCATTGCGGTGGTGGCTACGGGCCTGAACAACATTGACCAGGCGGCGGCGAAGGATCACGGCATCAAGGTGATGAACGTGACCAACTACGGCCGTGCCACGGTGGCGCAGCACACCATGGCACTGATGCTGGCACTGGCCACACGGTTGCTGGATTACAGCCGGGATGTCCAGGCCGGGCATTGGGGCCGGAGTGACATGTTCTGCCTGATGGATCATCCGATCATGGAGCTGGAAGGGCGCACCCTCGGAATTGTCGGCTACGGTGACCTGGGTCAGGGGGTGGCAGAGCGTGCGGCTGCATTCGGAATGAAAGTCGTGTTGGGTGCACGGCCGGGTCAGGGAGCGGGAGTCGTGGATGATTACCCCCGGATTCCTCTGGAAGAACTGCTGCCGCGGGTGGATGTGCTGTCACTCCATTGCCTGCTCACGGATGAGACCCGTGACCTGATTGGTGCCCGTGAACTGAAACTGATGAAGCCTGATTCACTGCTGATCAACACCAGCCGGGGTGGTCTGGTGAACGAGCAGGCACTGGCGGACGCCCTGAGGGCCGGCGAAATCGGCGGTGCCGGGTTCGATGTACTGACCGAGGAGCCGCCCCGGCACGGCAACCCCCTGCTGGCGGACGATATTCCAAACCTGATCATTACCCCGCACTCTGCCTGGGCCAGCCGGGAAGCGCGGCAGCGCATTGTCGGTATTACTGCTGTCAACCTGGCGTCGGGGGCTGAGTAAACCACTTCGGCGGCAGTGCGCCCTCACGTTTGACTATATTGTGATTCAGACTCTCGCAAAAGGCCGTGAATCAGCCATACTAGGTCCCGACTGGATATCTGTCTGATAAACTGAATAAAACAAGGAACGACAGGACCTATAGTGGCTTCATTCCAATTCAAAGAACGACTCCAGGCTGCGGAGAGCTGGATTCTGGCCAACCCCAACCCGCCCCAGAGCTGGCCCTGGACCTGGTTGTACAAGGTCGGGCGCACCGTGTACGCGATAACTCGGGATGTGCTCAGCGGGCAACTGACGCTCCATGCTATGAGCCTGGTTTATACCACCTTGCTGAGTATTGTGCCGTTACTTGCCCTGAGCTTCTCAGTGCTGAAAGCGCTGGGTGTGCACCAGCGAATGGAGCCGTTCCTGTTCCAGTTTTTTCAGCCCCTTGGGCCGCAGGGCATCGAGCTTGCGGAACGGATTCTGGGATTTGTCGATAACATGAAAGTCGGTGTGCTGGGGTCCGTCGGCCTTGCCTTGCTGGTTTACACGGTTGTTTCCCTGCTTCAGAAGATTGAGCGCTCCTTCAACATGATCTGGCGGGTGCCAGACATGCGCTCCATGTCACAGCGCTTCAGCAACTACCTGAGCGTGATCATGGTTGGTCCGCTTCTGATGGTGTCAGCGATTGGTGTCAGTGCCACCATTTTTTCCTCGGCGGTTGTTCAGAAACTCATTGAGATTGAGCCCTTTGGCTCTGTAATTCTTGTCGCCAGTCGTTTTACCCCCTTCTTCCTTGTGGTTGGTGCCTTTACCTTTGTTTATGTGTTCATGCCCAATACCCGGGTCAAGTTACGTTTTGCTGCGATTGGTGGGCTTGTGGCCGGGGTTTCATGGCAGGCGGGTGGTATGCTGTTCGCATCGTTTGTGGCGGGGACCACCAAGTACGCGGCCATCTATTCCAGTTTCGCCATAGGCATTATCCTGTTGATCTGGATCTACCTGAACTGGATGATTCTGCTGCTCGGTGCCAGCCTGACGTTTTATCTGCAGAATCCCGGTTCGGTGGCCAAACGATGTCAGGTACAACTGGCGCCTGAGTTGCAGGAGAAGGTCGCACTGGCAACCATGTGGCTGGTGGCCAAACCTTTCAGTGAAGGCAAGCCGGCGCCTCAGCAGGAGGCGCTTGAGCACCAGTTGAAAGTGCCGGGCGAAGTGACCCGTGCCCTGAGCGACAAGTTGATCCGGGCGGGCCTGCTGACACTGGCCGGGCGCCAGGGCGATCAGCTTGCGCCCGGCCGGGCACTGGATCTGATTACCGTGGGTGACGTACTGAGGGTTGTCCGCAACGATGAAGACCGGGTTGTGGACCGGCTCCCGAATGTGATTCCCGCGGAGCTGGTGGGAACACAAAGAACCGATGAAACCCCGACATTTGCCGAGTTGTTGCGCGGCCAGGGAGGCTCGCAAAAGACCCGTTCGCAGGCCGGACCGGAGCCGGTCTCAGCTTCTGACGGTTGAGCGCCCGCCTTCCCGGAGCATGGTCTGAAGTGCCCTGCGGACGTTGCTGATCTGGTCATCTGTCAGCCGGACCACCCTGGGCAGGTCCTCTTCGGCGAGGTTGCGTTGATGGGCGTGCCTCAGGACTTCCCGGGTACCGATCACCATGCCGTCGGTCAGGGGGGTATGTTTCTGTCTCGGGGCAGGGCGCTCCGCGGCCAGAAGGTAGGCGTGGTACTTGGGCGGCAGATCCCACTCATTGGCCAGTAACTGGCAGGTGGCCCATTGGTAGCGGGCCAGTGCATGGCGAATCAGTGCCGGCTCCGGCTCTGCGCTGGTTGTCCGGGACCGGCAGATCCGCTGGAGCTCCCGCCGAATGGTGATGTAGGCCAGTGAAGGCAGCAATCCCACCATGAAATGGCCGCTGGTGTCCTCTCCATGTATTTTCGCAATAAGTTCCGATGCTCGCGCGCAGGTCAGCCCCCAGCGCCACGCCCGCTGACCGAAAAGCGCTTCACGGCTGTTCCTGGCGGCCATCATCGGGCGCATCACCGCAGCGGCGATGACATTCCGGATGCCATCGACTCCGAGCACAAAGACTGCCTGATCCACCGACTCAATGGAATGGTCCCCAGGACGGAAATAGGGGCTGTTGGCAATCTGCAGGAGCTGATCCGTCAGTGAAGGGTCCCCGAGAATGATGTCGGTGAGCCGCTGACGATCCGCGGATTCGTCGGACAGCGCCCGCATCAGCATTGGCAGGCTCATGGGTTGCCTGGGAAGTTCGTCCACCCGGTTATTGGAGAGGCGTTGGTGCAGTTCCCCCAGAACATCTCCGGAGGTCGAGAGATCGGCCTTCAGAGCGCGAGGCTCGGCGTCCAGCAGCCAGCAGAACAGGTGATCTTCCAGTTGCTGGGCGAGTTGGGGGCCAGTGTCCTGGGGGGCATTGGCCGGGTCTTCCGGTGCCGGATTGAAAAGCCGCGCCTCCGGGGCGGGTGGTGCGGATTGTGAGGTAGAGAATAATCCTGAAATCCAGGAAAGAAAACCTGGCATCCGTTGCCTCCGGGTCGAACCTGCTCGAAGTAGTGAACCTCCGTTTCGGTGAGTATAGAGGTATGATGCATCCTTGCACAGGCTAAGCCCGCGAATTGAAGCCGGAATTTACAGGAAGGATTCGCCGAACACGAAGACCAGTTGGCCGATACCGGCACCGAAGCCCAGGAAGGCGCCTACCAGGATCAGTTTGATTTCATCTTCCTGGAAGCAGGGCCGGAGCAGGTCCTGAAACTCCTCGGAGGACAGGGCAATCATTCGCTCCACCATAATGGATTCGACGGCCCTTGCCCGGTCTTTCTCGAATACGGGGTTGTTGAAGGACGTCTGGGATATTGTGATGGCCTTCTCGCCAACCCTGTTTTTCAGGGAGGCAAACCCGGTGGGGCCAAAAGCCACCTGGGTCAGTGCCTTGCCCATGCCGGCGGTTTCATCCACCAGCGGCTTGATGTGTTTCTTTACCATGTTGCGGGCCCGGTCGCCCTTGGGGCCGTCGAGAATCGCGTTAATGATGTTGCCAACGGTGAGGATTTCATGGGTGACGATGTGGCAGAAGGACTCCGCCACCGCCGGCTGTCGCTTGAGAAACAGGCCCTGCACCCGGAACGGCCCGATTTTTTTCGCCCGTAACGGGCGGAAGATGACGTTGAGTGCAATCCAGTTGGTGGCCCAGCCAACCAGCAAGCCGAAGAACGGCAGCACCCACCAGCCCGGATACACATACCAGACAGCCATCTGAATCAGGCCGAACAGGAAGCCGAAGTAGAGACCGGAGTTGATGATAAAGCGGAACTCGACTTCACCGCATTCAAGAAAGATCCGGTTCAGCAGTTCCTTGTCGCTCGCCAGGCGCTCGATCACCATGCCCTTGATGTCCAGCAGATCTTCGATGTTGCCGGAGATGTCTTCAACGAGGTTGTCGACCCGTTGAGGGGTGGACTTCCGGACCCGGTCGTAAACCATTTTCCGGGCAGAAGCCGGGAGGTTTTCCCAGAAGATGGGGTGTTCCTCCAGCATCATTTCGTCCACGTATTCTTCGATGCGAGGGTCTACGGAGTGAACAATGTGGGTGGCCAGTACCTTTGGGTCGATCTGCTGGAAGATTTCCGGAACGGTGCCGATTTTGGAGATAGTGGCGTCTACGCTGATGGCGGCCATTTTCCGGGCTTTGGAGGGGATGATGCCTTGCCAGCCAAGAAACGGTGGCTTGCCGATGAACTCCAGGGGGTAGAAGGTCATTTTGATGGCGAGCCAGTTGGTGCTCCAGCCGATCAGGGCGGCAATCACCGGGATGCTGAGGTATTGCCAGAACTCTTGGGTGCTTAGCAGGCTGGTCATCTGGTACTCGCAGTCATTTCATGGTTGTTGTCCTGGAGCCTGAGAAGAAGGGCCTGCCCGCCTGCTCAAACGCCAGTGGCGCGTGTGCTACGCACAGTCTTGGAAATGCATTCCCGCAACGCAGCTACGGCGATGGAATTGTCTTCGACCGCGCTTTCGGCCGAGGGGATAATGTTGGCTGCCCTGTTATCTGTCAATGACTGACGAGCCGTATTGCGACGGCGGCACGGTCGGGGGTTAATCAACCGCTCGCCATGCGTGTTGTTCGGGACACCGCAAGGCGCAAAGATGGAAGACCTGTGATAGAGCTTGAACATCTCATATCATCGAGTGTGTTCAGTTTAGATTCAGCTTGATCACATAGGCTAGCGGTTAGCAAGAGTCAAAAGCTGCAGGCTTTCACCTCGTCCTGTCTCTGCCCATGGGTCGAGCGAATTCTGGCGATTCCTGTACCAAACCGTATTCTGACACTGAGAGGTAAAGCCACTATGAATACCAAACTAACGATAGACAAGGCGCCCGGCCCGATAGCCACGCCCGACGAACACGCCACCCCCCCCGGGCAACCCGGTGGCGGAACTGTTCGCCTACCAGGCCGACCTTTGGCGGCGCGGTGTGCTCTACCTGGACACCCTGCGCGAGCGTGCCAACAACATGCTTGAGCATGAGCAGGCCGGCAAGCCACCGCTGCTCGACTTCGACTATGAGATGATCCTGGACGGCCGCCGGCTGGAGCGCCCTGCCAATTACGCCTTGCTGCGCATCACCCGGGTCGGCGAGGACTTTCTGGACGACTGCCTCGACGAGACCAGGCCGCCAGTAATGATCGTCGATCCGCGCGCCGGTCATGGCCCCGGTATCGGCGGTTTCAAGCAAGACTCCGAAGTGGGCATGGCGCTCCACGAGGGGCACCCGGTCTATTTCGTGATCTTCTTCCCCGAGCCCATGCCCGGGCAGACACTGGAGGACGTGTTGCACGTGCTGCGGCGCTTCGTCGAGACGCTGGCCGAGCGCCATCCCGGCAAACCGCCGGTGCTCTACGGCAACTGTCAGGCAGGCTGGGCCATCGCGCTGCTCTCGGCGGATTGTGAGGGCCTGGCCGGACCGGCAGTGCTTAACGGCGCTCCGCTGTCCTACTGGTCCGGCGAGTCCGGCGTCAATCCCATGCGCCTCGCCGGCGGACTGCTGGGCGGCGCCTGGATGGCGCACCTGCTGGCGGACCTGGGGGACGGACGCTTCGACGGCGCCCACCTGGCGGCCAACTTCGAATCCCTCAAGCCGGCAAATACCTTTTGGCAGAAGGACTACCAGCTGTTTGCCGACATTGATGGCCAGCGCGAGCGGTTCCTGGACTTCGAACGTTGGTGGACCGGCTTCTATAGCCTGAGCAAGGAAGAGATCGTTGCCATTGTCGGGAATCTCTTCGTCGGGAACAAGCTGGAACGTGGCGAGCTTGAGCTCCATCCCGGTTGCACCGTCGACCTCAAGCGCATCCGCAACCCGCTGGTGATCTTCGCCTCCAGTGGCGACAACATCACCCCACCGCACCAGGCGCTCAACTGGATTCCGGCAGTGTACCCCGACACCAAGGCACTCAAGGCCGCTGGCCAGCGCATCGTCTACCTGATCAACCCACACGTTGGTCATCTGGGAATCTTCGTTTCCGCCAAGGTCGCACGGCTGGAGCATCGGGCCATCCTTGAGAGTGTCGGCGATTTCAATGATCTTGCCCCCGGGCTCTACGAGATGAAGATCGATAATCCCACCGGCGACCCGGACTGTCATAAGCCCCAGTTCCAGGTGCATTTCGAGGAACGTCAGGTGGAAGACCTGGAGTACCCCGACCAGACGCCGGAGTTCGAGCGCGTAAAAGCCCTCTCCAAACGCAATGTGGCCCTCTACGAGACCTTTGTCGGGCCCTGGGTGCGGCGGGTCACCACCCCCTGGTCGGCCGAGATGCTGCGCCAACTGCATCCGGCACGGACCAGCCGCCTGATGTTCTCGGAGCGCTTCGCGCCCTGGATGGCCGGAGTGAAGTGGCTGGCCGAGAGGGTGGAGACCACGCCAACGCCGGTCGATCACAGCAACCCCTATCGGCGATGGGAGACGTTGATGAGCAACTCGATCACCTCGGCACTGACGCTTGCGGGCACGACCCGCGACAGCGTCTTCGAGATGGCGTTCAAGGGGCTCTATGGCGGGTCATGGTTCGGCAAGGACAAAACAGATACGCGAGGTGATCAATCATGAAGGAATCCAATGTCGTTCTCTGCGCCCCGGTACGCACAGCCATCGGCACCTACGGTGGCACGCTCAAGGACACGCCGGCACCCGGGCTCGGAGCTATCGCCATCGCCGAGAGCCTGCGTCGCTCGGGCCTGGCCCCCGAGGGCGTGCAGAGTGTGGTCCTGGGTCAGGTGATTCAGGCCGGCGCCAGGATGAACCCTGCGCGCCAGGCGGCCATCCATGCGGGGTTGCCGGTGTCGGTACCGGCGATGACTGTCAACCGGGTCTGCGGCTCCGGTGCCCAGGCCGTGGCCACTGCCGCCCAGGAGGTGATGCTCGGGCATCTCGACTGTGTCATCGCCGGCGGGATGGAAAATATGGACCTTGCGCCCTATCTGGATCTGCGCGGGCGCTGGGGCCATCGTATGGGCAATGCCGAGATCTACGACAGCATGCTGCGCGACGGGCTCAACGATGCCTTTTCCGATCAGCACTCGGGGTGGCACACCGAGGATCTGGTCAGCCGCTTCGGCATCAGTCGTGAGGATCAGGACCGCTGGGCGGCGCGCAGCCAGCAGCGCTTCAGCGAGGCTCAGGCAGCTGGGCGCTTCGACGCCGAGATCGTGCCGGTCGAGCTCAAATCCCGCAAGGGTACGGTGGCTTTCGAACGGGACGAGCACAATCGCCCCGACGCCACCGCCGAGGGCCTGGCCAAGCTCGGGCCAGCCTTCCGCAAGGAGGGCACCATCACCGCCGGCAACGCTCCCGGGCTGAACACGGGCGCGGCGACGATGATCGTCGCTGATCGCGCCTGGGCGGAACGCCAGGGTCTCGAGCCTGTGGCGCGGCTGGTGAGCTACGGCGTTGGCGCGGTGGAACCCGGCTATTTCGGTCTCGGCCCGGTGCCGGCGGTGCAACAGGCGCTGGCGCGTGCCGGCTGGAGCCTGGGCGATATCGAGCGCATCGAGATCAACGAAGCCTTTGCGGCCATCGTCCTTGCCCTGATCCGGGAGCTCGGGCTTGCCGAGGATATTGTCAATGTGGAAGGTGGTGCGATCGCGCATGGCCATCCTATCGGGGCCACCGGCGCGGTGCTGACAACCCGGCTACTGCACGCCATGGTCCGGGATGACGTACGCCGTGGCATGGTCACCCTGTGCATCGGCGGCGGCCAGGGGGTGGCTCTGGCGCTGGAGCGTCTGGCGTAACCAGGAATCAATCCGCATGCGCACTTGCCGAGCTGCGTCACTCTAAGGAGGCAGCACCATGAAAGCACTCGTTTATCACGGCCAGGGCCAGCGTCGTTGGGAAGACAAATCTCGCCCGACCCTCGACAAGCCCGCCGATGCGGTGGTCCGTTAAGGGAAAGGTGCAGCAAAAGCTGCATTATTGTGAACTGTGAAAGGGAGAGGGTAACAATGAAACGTGAACGAGAAGAGCAAAAGTCTTTTGAGGATCCGGTCTGTGGCATGCAGGTCAGCTACAAGACAGCCCCCGCGGAGTCCGAATACCAAGGTAAGCGCTATTACTTCTGTGCGACGGCCTGCCGCGAGCAGTTCGATGCGGATCCCGAACGGTATGTTCGGGCGCACCGGCAGCATGGGTCAAGGCGTGGGTGAACCTGGAGACCCTCCGGCCGTGACCGTGATTGGTGCAGCCCCGACTGCCGAGTGATGCCCAACGTCGCTTTAGGTCGACAGGGGTAATGTTGTCGGCCCCGCCATGTCAATGACTTGGGCGCCAGCTTGCGACGGCGGCACGGCCGGGGGCTAATCAGCTGCCAATGTCCCCCCACAACCATTGGCAAAGAGCCATGGCCGCTACCGGCGCAGTTTCGGTTCTGAGAACTCGTGGGCCGAGGGCAACCGGCAGGAAGCCGGCGGTTTCCGCGGCGGTAATTTCTTCCGGGCTGAGGCCGCCTTCGGGGCCGATCATGAGGGCAACCCGGGACGGTTTGGATAGAGAGTCGAGGGATTGTTGGGTGCGGTGGTGGAGAACCAGTCGCAGGCTGCAGTCTTTGGTGTGTTCGAACCACTCGGGCAGGGTCATGACCGGCAGTATGCCGGGAACGCGGGCGCGGCCGCATTGCTCGGCGGCGCTGATGGCGACGGATTGCCAGTGGCGCAGGCGTTTGTCCTCACGGTCGCCCTTGAGCTTCACGTCGCAGCGTTCGGTGCTCAGCGGAACGATGCGGGTGGCGCCCATTTCCACGGCTTTTTGCACGGCGTAGTCCATGCGGTCGCCTTTGGAGAGGGTCTGGCCAAGGACGATTTCCAGTGGGGATTCGGTGGCGTTGGCCCCCGGCGTGCCCACCTGGACTTCTACGTTCTTTTTGCTGGCACCGGTGATGGTGGCGGGGTAGTCGTTGCCGTTACCATTGAACAATAGCAACTCCTGCCCTGGTTGCATGCGTAACACCCGGCCGACATGCTGGGCGGCGTTGTCATCAAGGCGCGCGGTTGTGCCCTCGCTGAGGGCGGAATCGGTATAGATGCGGGGGATGCGCATGGATGGTTCTCTCAGGTTGCGGGGCGGTTGTCAGTCCCGAACCGCGATCTCTATACCTTCCGTTGCGACCTGGGCCAGGTGCCGGATCTGCTCTTCGGTGATTACGTAAGGCGGCATGAAGTAAACCACATTACCCAGGGGGCGAAGCAAGGCCTGGCGGGTCAATGAGTGCTGGTACACCCGGATTCCCCGCCGTTCCTGCCAGGGGAACGGGGTTTTCGATGCTTTGTCTTGCACCATCTCTACGGCGAGGGTCATGCCATGCTGGCGGATATCTCCCACGTTGGGGTGGTTCGCAAGGTGGGCAACGGATTCGGCCATGCAGGTGGAGAGCCTGCGATTGCTCTCGATCACGTTGTCGTCCCGGAAGATATTCAGGGTGGCCAGTGCCACGGCGCAGCCGATTGGGTTGCCAGTGTAGCTGTGGCTGTGCAGGAAGGCCTTGAGGGTTTCGTAGTCGTCGTAAAATGCGTTGTAGACATCATCGGTGGTCAGCACTACGGACAGCGGCAGGTAGCCCGCGGTCAGCCCCTTGGACAGGCACATGAAATCCGGAGTGATGCCCGACTGCTCGCAGGCGAACAGGGTACCGGTTCGGCCAAAGCCCACTGCAATTTCATCAGCAATCAGGTGCACGCCATAGCGGTCGCAGGCCTCTCTCAGCCTGGTGTGGTAAACCGGGTGATGCATGCGCATGCCGCCGGCACACTGGATTAAAGGTTCCACCACCACGGCGCAGATTTCGTCGTGCTTTTCAGCCAGCAGTGTTTCCATGGCCCCAAACTGGCGCAGGGCGTAATCCTCGTCGGTCTCGCCCGGTTCTTTGTTAAAAGCATCCGGGGAGGGGGCCGTCAGGACTTCCATCAGCAATGGCTGGTAGGTGTCCTTGTAGAGAGACACATCGCCGAGGGCCAGTGCGCCCAGGGTTTCCCCATGGTAGCTGTTGCTCAGGTTCACGAAGTTTTTTTTGCCCGGTTTGCCATGGTTTTTCCAGTAGTGGAAACTCATCTTGAGGGCAGCTTCGATCGCAGACGAGCCATTATCGGCGTAAAAGCATTTGTTGAGCCCTTCCGGAGTTACCTCAATCAGGCGCTCGGACAGGTTGACCACGGGCTCATGGGTAAAGCCGGCCAGGATGACATGCTCAAGCTGGCCAATCTGTTCCTGGATCGCGGCGTTGATTCTCGGATTGGCATGGCCGAACAGGTTGACCCACCAGGAGCTCACAGCATCGATGAACCGGTTGCCCTCGAAGTCTTCCAGCCAGACACCTTCGCCCCGCTTGATGGGGACCAGTGGCAGGGTTCCTTCATGGTCTTTCATCTGGGTGCAGGGATGCCACACGGATTTGAGGCCACGGGCGACGAGGTCAGCATTGCGCATGATAAATCTCCGTCAGACGGTGAGGTTCTGGATTGTCGGCGGTTAACCTGTGCGGATATTACCGTTAACAGCGGCGGCTGGCCAATGCCGACAAACTTCCAGAGCCTCGAAACCCCTTTAAAAAGACTAAGGGGACGCTGATGGGGTGAAGAGTTGAAAATCCCTATGATTTACTATGGCAGGATTTCAGGACGCAGGCCCATTGACCGGGCCTGCTTTCACTTGACCAAAACCACTGGAAAAGCGTCCGTAATCAGAAGCTTTTACTCCAGCCAAGCCAGAATTTCGGATCATCCGAGTTGACGGAGCCAAGGGCACTGCCCGGGTCGATATCCGAGTATTCCAGATTGAGACTGACGGAGCCGAACGCTCCCGCATCCTTGGTTACGTTGGCGGCGGCATGTCCATAGCTCGCCTCGCCCACGGACGGTTTTTTGTCGTCGGTAAAGTCGTAGTAACCCAGCGTAACGCCTGCACTGAAATCATTTTCCAGCGGTATGTGGGCGGCCAGGTAATAGAAGACATCACCTTCCACGTACAGCCCTGGTGTGCTGTTGTCACTGTTTGTTGTATAGGCCAGCCCCGCGGATAGATACCCGTAACTCAACTCCCCGTAGATCTCCCCGAAGTCAATCGAGGCGGGCGCATCCGGGTAGGCATAATATATATACCCGACGTCATATCCGATATCGTCAATAGCGCCCGAGTAGCCAGCATAGAGATCAAACTCATAGCTGGTCCCGTCGCCAAAATCCACATTGGAGCCCCATACACCGGCATACAAGCCGGACGCGTGCTCGTAGTCGAGCCCACCCTGGACAGCGGCTGAATTGTCTGTTTGTGTCACGCCACGGAAGAGGTAATTACTGGAGACGCCTACATTGGCGCTTACATCAGCGCTGACCATTGACGGGGCTGCCTGAAGGGCTGCGAACAGACCAACACCGAGCAATCCGGATTTTCTGAGAGCTTGCTTATCCATTATGTACACCTTTATAAGTTGCGCTTTTCGAATTCCTCAACAGCAAACAAGGTGCCAATCAGCCTAACTAATTGTTTAAAGGGATTTTAATTCTAAAAAGCAGAGCTGAAATCCGATTCATGAATTCGCTGCGCCCCAAGATGGGGCGATGTCCAGCATTCGATCAGTGTGGCGCCCGATTTTAGTGCCATGCCGGGCGCACCATAAAAAAGGGGCAGAAAAATCTGCCCCTGGAACCTGGTTAACTCTTTACTTCGTCAGCATCAACACCAACGCAGACTCCTGGCTTTACCTAAGCGGAGCCGGGGACCAGGTATGATCAGAACGCATACTGGAATCGCGCACGAACCTCATCTCCGCTTTCGCCACTGGCCTGTTCGCCATCCATGTAGCTCAAACCAAGTCGAACATTGTTATTGGCATAGTAGTTGACACCCAGCGTCGTTTGCTCACCGTCGGTGGTGCCCAGTCCCACGTCACTGTATTTTCCATCACCCTCTTCGAAACGGGCAATGACCTCCCAGGCACCTCTGGGTGATGACGGTTTTACCCGTTTGAACACACCCGCTTTGTAGGGGCGACTTTCCCCGGTAATAACCCAGCCGAGCTGCACGTAGTAGCCATCAATATCAAGCTGGCCTTCCTCGGAATCAAAGTATTCGGCCTGAGCGTGGAAAGGCCCCATACGGCCAGCCAGTTCCAGGTTGTAGGTATCGATCTCATCCGCCTGAACATCGGCCCCACGTGTGGTATAACCCGCGCCAAGATGAACAACGGCCTCATTCGTTTGAATCGGCGCAAACGTACCCCGTGCCGTTATCGCGGTATTATTGAAGTCGTTGCTGCCGTCACCATCCGCTTCAAAATAACCGATACCGTAGGTCCAGTTACTTCCCTTCCCGCTCAGCTGAATACCGCCACTGCGTCCGGGGGTATAACGCTCGGTCACGGCGGAACGCTCCAGCGCGGAAATGTCTTTCGAGCTTGTCAGCTGTTCCAGGCCGAAAGGCTCTTTCTGCTTGCCGATGGTGACGCTTGCAACTGAGCCAAACCCCAGGTACCGAATGTAAAGGTCTTCGACGTCACCGCCTTTGGCACCGTCACTTTCCGCGACGTTAAACTGGGTCTTGTAGGCCCAGTCGCCATAACGGCCCTTGACGTATAGGCGTGCACGCCGCACATCAAAATCCCTGGTATCAACGCCCTTGTCATCCGACTGCGTTGCGTCGTAATCCCACTGGATACGGCCACCAAGCTGAAAGGATGCCGAATCATCAGATCTTTTGACCTCAATACCACTCTCGGTATTGATCACCAGATCCTCGCCGTCAGTCGTAACAGTGCCGGCCTGTGCGGAAACAGCGGAAACCGCCAGCATCAAGCTTAAATATTTCTTAGCCATGGTTTTCTCTTACCTTGTTGGTTTGCTCGTGTATTTTGGAACACCGGGGTAAGCGTATTGTACTAACATTGCGAAAAAGTTACAGAAAACCAATTATTCGGCCCCGAACAAAGAAAAACCTGAAAAAGCCCCGGCAGCAGGGGCTTTATCCGGGCGGTTTGGCTCAGTGTGCAAGAACCCGTGAAAGAAACGCTTGGGTGCGTTCGTTCTGCGGGTTGTCGAACACGTCGTCCGGTTTGCCCTGTTCCACAATCTGGCCTTCGTGAATGTAGATCACGCGGTCGGCCACTTCCCGGGCGAAGCCCATTTCGTGCGTCACGACCATCATGGTCATGCCTTCCTTGGCCAGTTCCCGCATAACGTCCAGCACTTCACCGATCATTTCCGGGTCTAGCGCTGACGTAGGTTCGTCGAACAGCATCAGCCGCGGTTCCATGGCCAGGGCCCGGGCGATCGCGACCCGCTGTTGCTGACCGCCGGAAAGCTGGCTGGGGTACTTGTCGGCCTGGTTGCCGATGCCTACCCGGTTCAGCAAACGCTCTGCGGTGGCGTTGGCGACGGTTTCCGGGGCATCCTTGACCTTCTGGGGTGCCAGCATGATGTTCTTCTTCACCGTAAGGTGCGGGAACAGGTTGAACTGCTGGAATACCATTCCGACTTCCTTGCGGATTTCAGCCAGAGCTTTCGGATTGCCGCTCTTGGGCGCGAGTTGCTGACCGTCGACCTCCAGTGTTCCGGATTCATATTCTTCAAGGCCGTTCACACAGCGGATCAGGGTGGATTTGCCGGAGCCGCTGGCACCGATAATAACCACCACTTCGCCCTGTTCAACGGTAAGGTCAATATCCTTAAGGACATGCAGTTTCCCGAAGTACTTGTTCATGCCCTTCATTTTTACAATCTGAGTCATGGGTAGCGTTCCTTCAGACAGAGACCAGGCCGCGCCGCTCGACCCAGCGGAGAATCATGGACAGTGAGAGGGTGATGGCCAGGTAAAGGATAGCGACCACAAAGTACACCTCAAACGCGGTGAAGGTGTTGGCAATGTAGATCTGACCCTGGCGCACCAGCTCGCCCACACCGATGACCGAGAAAAGAGAGGTGTCCTTGATGCTGACGATGGCCTGGTTGCCCAGCGGCGGAATCATCCGGCGGAATGCCTGGGGCCAGATGATGGACCAGAATGTCTGGGTCCTGGACAGGCCCAGGGAAAGGCCCGCTTCGCTCTGGCCTTTGGCGATGGACTGAACACCACCGCGAACCACTTCCGAAATATAGGCGCCGGAGTTCAGCGCAATGGCTGCGATACCGGCGGTCAGGTGGTTGATCGGGCCGCCGATCAGGTCGGGCAGGCCGTAAAAGATAAACAGCACCTGGACCAGGATCGGAGTACCGCGAAAGATTTCGATATAGGCGGTTGCCGGCCATTTCAGGAACCACCTCTTGTTGATGCTCAGCAGGCCGAAGAAAATGCCCAGGGCAAAACCGATGAGCAGACCGCCGAAGGAAATCAGGAGGGTGTAGGGAATCCCTTCAAGCAGAAAAGGGATGGAGTCGATGGCAGCCTGCCAGTCGAACTGAAACTGGAATTCCACTGTAAGAATCTCCGAAGGAATGTGGCATCAGGAACGGTCGGAGTGAACACGCCCCGGCGCAGGGAATCAGACCTTGCGGGTCCGGTTGCCCTTACATGCCTTCCGGCATCGGGCCAAACCATTTCTCATAGATGGTTTGGTAGGTACCGTCTGCTTTCATGGACGCGAGCGCCTCGTTGACTTCGTCAATCCACTCACTGCCATTCTTGAGGGCGATGCCGTATTGCTGGCCTTCGTAAAGCGGACCAACGGTTTTAACCTTGCCTTTACCCCTGGTGCGGGCAAAGTAACCCGCGTTCGGCGCATCATAGAAGACCGCATCAATGGCACGGGACATCAGCGCCATGTACATGTCTGAGCTGCCGGGATACGGAGTGACACCATCGTCTTTCTCAAGGGTCTTCATCAGGTAGTCGTAACTGGTGCTGCCGATCTTGGTGCCGATTTTCTTGCCTTCCAGATCGTCTAACTCCGTTACGCCATCTTCGCCCTGGCGAACCAGAATGCGCAGACCGGAATCGTAGTATGGATCGGAGAAATCAACGATTTCTTCGCGCTGGTCGGTAATGGTGATGCCTGCGATGGCGATATCCACGTTCCCGGTTTGCAGTGCCGGGATGATGCCATTGAAATCCATGGTGTTCAGATCAATCTCGAAACCGGCCCGGTCAGCAACCTCACGGATGATTTCCATGTCGAAACCGATCATTTCACCGGTTTGCTGATCCATCATTTCAAACGGAACAAAGCTGGGGTCAGTGACGACACGCAGGGTTTCTGCGCTGACGGTTCCTGCGGCAACGGTGAGCGCCAGGCTGGCGCCGACTGTCTTCAGCCATTTCGTGCTCATACCTTCTCCTTTTCTTTCTCATGGGGCTCCATTCGCCCGGTAAGGCAAGCCGGACCAACCACTGCTGTTGACGGCGGTCGCCGGGGAGCGTTGATGGAACTGCATACAACCACTTTAGACCATTGCGCAGATGTGCACAGGAAATCAAATGCTTGGCGGGGAGGTTTGACCGGAAGGGGAATGAAAAAGGGGTCAGATGAAGGCTTTCATCTGACCCCAGGTTCATTTCGTTGCTGTCAGAAAGCAATCTTTTCCCGATCACTGATGCCCAGGTTCTTCCAGATGCTGATGCTGGGCTCTGCCTGGTTAAGGGTGTAAAAGTGCAGGCCCGGCGCACCGGCCCTGAGCAGCTTTTCACACATGTCAGTGATCACTTCTTCGCCGAACTTGCGGATGGAGTCGCTGTCGTTGCCGTAGGCTTCGAGCTGCTTGCGAATCCAGCGGGGGATTTCGGCGCCGCACATGTCGGAGAAGCGGACCAGGCTTGAGAAGTTGACGATGGGCATGATGCCCGGCACCACCGGAATGGTGACGCCCAGTTTCTCCAGGCGGTCAATGAAATAGAAGTAGCTGTCCGCATTGAAAAAGTATTGGGTAATGGCGCTGTTGGCGCCAGCCTGAACCTTGCGGGCAAAGTTCTTCAGATCTTCTTCGGCGTTACGGGCCTGAGGGTGAAACTCAGGGTACGCCGCGACTTCCAGGTTGAAGGTGTCACCGCTGTGTTCGCGGATAAACTCCACCAGCTCGTTGGCATGGCGCAGCTCACCGGCAGCCCCCATGCCGGAGGGCATGTCGCCCCGAAGGGCGACAATCCGGTTGATCCCGTGCTCTTTATACAGGTCCAGCAGCTCGCTGATTTCCTGGCGGGTACCGCCGACACAGGAAAGGTGCGGTGCGGCGGGAATGCCCTGGCGGTGCAGGTTGAGCACGGTTTCAATGGTGCGGTCCCGGGTGGAACCACCGGCGCCGAAGGTGACGGAGAAAAAGTCCGGGTTCACCCCGGCCAGCTGGTCGCGCACGTTCTGCAGTTTCTCCTTGCCCTGGTCGGTCTTGGGCGGGAAAAACTCAAAGCTGAAACGGCGCCTGAACTGTTTCTGGGATTGCATCTTGATACCCGATCAGTACTTGTAGCTTTCCGGCTTGTACGGGCCTTCGACCGGTACTCCGATGTATTTGGCCTGCTCCGGGGTCATCCTGGTGATCACGCCACCAAAACCTTCCACCATGGCCCGTGCCACTTCCTCGTCCAGGTGCTTGGGCAGGACCTGAACGTAAACGCCTTTCTCCCGGGCATCTTCCGGCAGGTCGGCGAACCTGCGCTCGAACAGGTGCATCTGGGCCAGAACCTGGTTGGCGAAAGAGCCGTCCATGATCCGTGACGGGTGGCCGGTGGCGTTACCCAGGTTCACCAGGCGGCCTTCGGAGAGCAGGATCAGGTGGTCATTGGCGGCTTTGTCCCGGTACACAATGTGAACCTGCGGCTTCACCTCGTCCCATTCCCAGTTCTTGCGCATGTAGGCGGTGTCGATTTCATTGTCAAAGTGGCCGATGTTGCACACCACGGCGCCACTCTTCAGGGCCTTGAGCATGTGCGCGTCACACACGTTCGTGTTGCCGGTAGTCGTTACCAGCAGGTCGGTGTTCTGCAGCAGGGCGCGGTTAATGCCAGCCTCAGTGCCAGTGTTCACGCCATCGATATACGGAGACACCACTTCAAAACCGTCCATGCAGGCCTGCATGGCGCAGATCGGGTCCGCCTCTGTCACCTTCACGATCATGCCTTCCTGGCGCAGGGATGCGGCAGAGCCCTTGCCCACATCGCCATAGCCGATAACCAGGGCCTTCTTGCCGGAAAGCAGGTGGTCAGTGGCGCGTTTGATGGCGTCGTTCAGGCTGTGACGGCAACCGTATTTGTTGTCGTTCTTGGACTTGGTCACGGCATCGTTCACGTTGATGGCGGGAACCTTGAGGGTGCCTTCGCGCAGCATTTCCTGCAGGCGATGCACGCCGGTGGTGGTTTCTTCGGTGACACCGTGGCAGTTGGACAGAATTTCCGAATACTTCTCGTGAAGCAGGGCCGTCAGGTCGCCGCCGTCGTCCAGGATCATGTTCGGTTCCCAGCCGTCGACATCGGCACCGACGGTGCGTTCGAGGCACCAGTCGTATTCTTCGTCGGTCTCGCCTTTCCAGGCGAACACCGGAATGCCTTGTGCCGCGATGGCGGCCGCGGCCTGGTCCTGGGTGGAGAAGATGTTACAGGAGGACCAGCGTACGTTGGCGCCCAGCTCCACCAGGGTTTCGATCAGCACGGCGGTCTGGATGGTCATGTGGATACAGCCCATGATGTTGGCGCCTTTCAGCGGCTGCTCGGCTTTGTATTTCTCGCGGAGCTTCATCAGGGCGGGCATTTCGCCTTCGGCGATGTTGATTTCCTTCCGGCCCCAGTCGGCCAGGGAGATATCGCGGACTTTGTAGTCGTCAAAGCTGTTCAGTTTTTCTGCGGGAGTGCTCATGGTGTTCTCCTGTCAGTCTGATTTGGCCCGGGTGTACGTAATTCCCTTGGCCTCTGATTTTGGGAGTTTCGGGGGTGGGGATAACCTGCCGTGTCCCCGGAGGAGATTACTCAGCGCCGCCACCCCCGAAAGGTGACGGGTTGAACCAAAGCGGGCCTAACTCCAATGTTCAGACCCGGAATCCTGGCCTCACAGACCCGCAGCATCCTTAAGAGCGGCCGCACGGTCGGTCTTCTCCCATGGGAACGCGGTGAAGGTCTTGCCACCGACGGTCATCTCATAGGGGTCGCGGCCAAAGTGACCGTAGGCTGCGGTTGCCCGGTACATCGGGTGCAGCAGGTCGAGCATGTTGGTGATCGCGTAAGGGCGCAGGTCAAAGTTCTGGCGGATCAGATCGATGATCTTGTCGTCGCTGATCCTGCCGGTGCCGAAGGTATTCACGGAGATTGAGGTTGGCTGCGCCACGCCGATGGCGTAGGACACCTGAATCTCGCACTTGTCGGCCAGGCCGGCGGCAACGATGTTCTTGGCGACGTAACGGCCGGCGTAGGCGGCGGATCGGTCAACCTTGGACGGATCCTTGCCGGAGAAGGCGCCGCCACCGTGACGGGCCATGCCGCCGTATGTGTCGACGATGATCTTGCGGCCAGTCAGGCCACAGTCGCCCACCGGGCCACCGATCACGAACTTGCCGGTCGGGTTGATGTGGAACTGGGTATCCCTGTGCAGCAGCTCTGCCGGCAGGGCATGCTTGACGATCAGCTCCATAACCGCTTCTTTCAGGTCTTCCTGGGTGACGTCTTCATCGTGCTGGGTGGACAGAACCACTGCGTCGATGCCGGCAACCCGGCCATTTTCATAGCGGCAGGTCACCTGGCTTTTCGCATCCGGGCGCAACCACGGCAGCAGGCCACTCTTGCGGGCTTCGGCCTGACGCTGGACCAGACGGTGCGAGAAGGTAATCGGCGCGGGCATCAGCACGTCGGTTTCGTTGCTGGCATAGCCGAACATCAGGCCCTGGTCGCCGGCACCCTGGTCTTCCGGCTTCTGGCGGTTAACGCCCTGGGCGATATCAACGGACTGCTTGCCGATGATGCTGATGATGCCGCAGGTGTCGCCGTCGTATCCGACTTTGGAGGAGGTATAGCCGATGTCTTTGATCACGCCGCGCACCAGATCTTCCAGGTCGACCCAGGCGCTGGTGGTAATCTCACCACCAACAATGGCCACGCCGGTTTTCACCATGGTTTCACAGGCAACGCGGGCGTGGGGGTCGTCGGCCAGAATGGCGTCCAGGATCGCGTCGGAGATCTGGTCGGCCAGTTTGTCCGGGTGGCCTTCAGAGACCGATTCGGACGTGAAGATGTTGTAGTCAGACATAAAGCGTGCTCCTTTGTGAGCGTTTCAGATTCAGACCGGTAAGAGCCTTTCTCCAGCCGTTCTTGGGCCAATCTTGAAGTGTCTTCCGGTTACCGGTTTGTTGGCCTGTGTAAGGATACGTAAAACTACGTATCTGTATATCAAAATTTATTGATATTGAGATGTCAGCTCTGCCCGCCGTTTTTCCAGAACTCCCGAACCTGTATCTGAAAGCCGTTGCGAAGGCCGATAAACAATTGTTCTCCGGCACTTAAACCGGCATCCGTGGCCCAGGCGGTCAGCTCTTCCGGTTCAAAACCCAGCCAGAGGTCGCCGCAGTTCTCTTTGGCCCAGTCCTGGTCGTGGCTGCACAGATCGCTGATGACCAGGCAGCCGCCGTTGTTCATCAGGGCCGATGCGTCGAGAAAAATGTCGGCCGGACTGGGCACGTGGTGCAGCACCATGTTGGCGACCACCAGGTCAAACCCGTCACCCCGGGCGAGCAGTGTGTCGGTTACGCCCTCGATCAGATCAATAGTGTTCAGCCGCTGGTCAATACAGGTGCGGGTGGCCTTGGCCAGCATGTCCCGGCTATTGTCGAGGGCAACCACATGCCCGCAAAGCTCTGCCAGTACCGGCAGGAACGCACCTTCGCCGGGGCCGATTTCCAGGGCGGTCTGCCACTGGTGTTTCCCGGACCGTTTGCGAACCAGTTCTGCCACAGGCTCGGCGTACAGATCAAAGGCAGCAATCAGCTCCTGCTGTTCCCGGAACTGTTCGGCATACCGGGCAAAAAATGCCTGAGACTGGACTGCCCGCTGGTTACGGATCGCTTCAATCTTTTCCTGCAGGTGCCGTGGCAGCGGTACCTTGTCCACCGCCTCGAAAATCTGGCGGATGGTCTGGTCCGTTGGCTTGTCGCTGTCCAGGTGCAGGGGGCGCCGGTAGAAAATCGCGTTGCCTTCCCGTTGGGGCTCCAGCAGACCGGCCTTGTTCATTACCTTCAGGTGGTGGCTCATGCCGGACTGGCGCATGTCGAACAGCTGGCTGAGCTCCAGCACCCCAAAGGTATCCCGTCTCAGCACCCGCAGGATTTCCAGGCGCAAAGGATCCCCGCTTGCCTTGAAGATCGGAGCCAGTGCGTCAACGGAGGACAGTGCGTTTGCGTGTGTATTCCGGGATGTCATGGGTGAGAAGTTTAGGGGGGTTCGGGTGGTCAATCAACAGGAATATCAAAAAATATTGATATAGGTTTGTGATTCTTTGAAATCAGTCCGTTTCGGCAATCCACAGGCAAACAATCGTGAAAGAGGCCTATGCCGATTTGCCCCGGCACACAGTAATCGGCGAAAATACGCGCCTCTTTTTAAGCAGTCCGAATTCTTTCCCGATAAACACTGGAGAAACGTCAATGCCGTCTCGTAAAGATCTCGCCAACGCCATTCGCGCGCTGAGCATGGATGCGGTTCAGAAAGCCAAGTCCGGCCACCCGGGTGCGCCCATGGGTATGGCGGATATCGCCGAGGTACTGTGGAACGATTATCTGATCCACAACCCGGCCAACCCCCAGTGGGCCAACCGGGACCGCTTCGTGCTGTCTAACGGTCACGGCTCCATGCTGCAGTACTCCCTGCTGCACCTGAGCGGTTACGACGTTTCCATTGACGACCTGAAGAATTTTCGTCAGCTGCACTCGAAAACACCGGGCCACCCGGAATACGGTTATACCCCGGGCGTTGAAACCACCACTGGTCCTCTCGGGCAGGGTTTTGCCAACTCCGTGGGTTTCGCCCTGGCGGAAAAGGCTCTGGCGGCGCAGTTTAATCGTCCTGGTCACGACATTGTGGATCACTACACCTACACCTTTCTTGGCGACGGCTGCCTGATGGAGGGGATCTCCCACGAAGTGGCCTCCCTGGCCGGCACCCTGGGCCTGGGCAAGCTGATCTGTTTCTACGATGACAACGGCATTTCCATTGACGGTGAGGTGGAAGGCTGGTTTACCGACGACACCCCGAGGCGTTTCGAAGCCTATGGCTGGCAGGTGATTCCGGCGGTGGACGGCCACGATGCCGACGCCGTGCGCGCTGCCATTGAAGCTGCCCGCGCCAACACCGGTCAGCCCACCATGATCTGCTGCAAGACCATCATCGGATTTGGCTCCCCCAACAAGCAGGGCAAGGAAGATAGCCACGGTGCGCCACTCGGTGACGACGAAATTACGCTGACCCGCGAGCAGTTGGGCTGGCAACACGGCCCGTTTGAAGTGCCGTCTGACATCTACGCCCAGTGGAATGCCAGAGAGAAGGGCGCCGCTGCCGAAAACGCATGGGATGAGAAGTTTGCGGCCTACGCGAATGCCGAGCCGGAACTGGCTGCGGAATTCAAGCGCCGCATGGCCGGTGACCTGCCTGCGGATTTTGCCGAGAAGGCCCAGGCCTACATCCGGGAGTGCCAGGACAAGGGCGAAACGGTGGCCTCCCGCAAGGCCTCCCAGAACACCCTGAACGCCTACGGTCCCCTGTTGCCGGAACTGATGGGTGGTTCGGCCGACCTGGCCGGTTCCAACCTGACCATCTGGGGCGGCAGCAAGGGACTGACCAGGGAAGACGCCAGCGGCAACTACATCCACTACGGCGTGCGCGAGTTCGGCATGGCGGCGATCATGAACGGTATCGCCCTGCATGGCGGCTTCGTGCTCTACGGCGCCACCTTCCTGATCTTCATGGAATACTGCCGCAACGCAGTTCGGATGGCCGCACTGATGAAGCAGCGCTCAATCTTTGTGTTCACCCACGACTCAATTGGTCTGGGCGAGGATGGCCCCACTCACCAGCCGATCGAGCAGATGGCCAGCCTGCGCACCACGCCGAACATGAGCATGTGGCGGCCGGCCGACACGGTGGAAACCGCCGTGGCCTGGAAAGCGGCCCTCGAACGCACCGACGGCCCCACCGCCATGGTCTTCTCCCGTCAGGGACTGCCGCACCAGGACCGCGATGCCCGGCAGCTCGCGGATGTGGCCAAGGGCGCCTACATCCTGTCGGACAGCGAAGGCACACCGGACCTGATCCTGATCGCTACCGGCTCCGAAGTAGGCCTGGCCCGGGACGCCGCTGCCAAATTGCGTGCGCAGGGTAGCAAGGTGCGTGTGGTTTCCATGCCGTCAACCGATACCTTCGATGCCCAGAGCGCCGAGTACAGGCAGCAGGTTCTGCCGCTGGACGTGACCAACCGCATCGCCATCGAAGCCGGCATTGCCGACTACTGGTACAAGTACGTGGGCCTGGACGGCCGTATTATCGGCATGACCACCTTTGGTGAGTCCGCGCCTGCCGGTGAGCTGTTCAAGGAATTCGGCTTTACCGTCGATAATGTTCTGGATGTGGCCGCTGAACTGCTGGACGCCTGATGACAGACTCCGCGCCTTTTCGCATTGCCATCAACGGGTACGGACGAATCGGCCAGTGCGTGTTGCGTGCGCTTTATGAAAGCGGCTTCCGCGACCACCTGCAGGTGGTCGCCATTAATGAGCTGTCGGATATCGACACCATTGCCCACCTGACCCGCTACGACTCCACCCATGGCCGGTTCCAGGGTGAGATTTCCGTAGCCGGCCAGGACCTGACGGTCAATGGTGACGCCATCCGGGTGTTACGCCATTCGGAACCCGCCGAACTGCCCTGGGACCTTCTCAAGGTCGATCTGGTGCTTGAGTGTTCCGGCGCCTATTCTGATCGCGCCACCGCAGAACGCCATATCCAGGCCGGTGCCAAACGTCTGCTATTTTCCCAGCCCGCGGAATCGGATGTGGACCGCACCGTGGTCTACGGCATCAACGACCGCGATCTCTGCCCCAAGGACGTTATCGTCGCCGCCGCTTCCTGCACCACCAATTGCCTGGTACCTGTAATCAAGGCGCTGGACGACGCCTTCGGTGTGGAGCAGGGCAGTACCACCACCATCCACGCGGCGATGAACGACCAGCCGGTGATCGACGCCTACCATCACCAGGACCTGCGCCGCACCCGCAGCGCTTTGCACAACATCGTCCCGGTGGAAACGGGGCTCGCCAAAGGCATCGAACGGCTGCTGCCCCATATGGAAGGCAGGTTCAGCTCGGTGGCCATGCGGGTGCCGACTATGAACGTGTCCGCCATTGATATGGTGATCAACGTGCGCAAGGCCACGGATGTGGTAACGGTGAACAACCTGTTAAAAGAGGCCGCCAACGGCCCGTTGAAGCGCATACTCGGCTACACCGACGAACTGCTGGCCAGCTCCGATTTCAACCACGACGCCCATTCCGGCGTCGTGGACGGCGGCCAGACCCGGGTAACCGGGGGCACTATGGTGAAAGTGCTGTGCTGGTTCGATAATGAGTGGGGGTTCGCGAACCGGATGCTCGATGTCAGCCGCTGTTGGCTGGAAAAGACTGAAAAAGGGGTCAGATGAAAGCTTTCATCTGACCCTATCTTGACGAAAGAGGGGTCTGACCCCGTACGGGGTCAGACCCCATGTTCATGCAGACTTAGGGAAGATTGTTATGGCCATCAAGAAAATGACCGACCTCAACCTTACCGGCAAGCGGGTGCTGATCCGTGAAGACCTGAACGTGCCGGTCAAGGACGGCAGGATCTCCAGCGACGCCCGTATCCGCGCGTCGCTGCCGACCATCAAGGCCGCCAAAGACGCCGGCGCCCGGGTGATGCTGATGTCACACCTCGGTCGCCCGGAAGAAGGCGTGTACGACGAAGCCTCCTCCATGAAACCCGTCGCCGACCACCTCACCAGGGTGCTGGGCCAGGAGGTGCGCCTGATCAAGGACTACTTGGACGGCGTTGAAGTCGCCGATGGCGAAGTGGTTCTGTTTGAAAACGTCCGCTTCAACAAAGGCGAGAAGAAAGACAACGAAGACCTCGCAAAGAAGTACGCCGCCCTGTGCGACGTCTACGTCATGGACGCCTTCGGCACCGCCCACCGCGCCCAGGCCTCCACCCACGGTGTGGCAAGATTCGCCCCCGAAGCTTGCGCCGGCCCGCTGCTGGCGGCTGAGCTTGAAGCACTGGGCAAGGCCCTGGACAACCCGGCCAAACCGGTCGTTGCCATCGTTGGCGGCTCCAAGGTCTCCACCAAGCTGGATGTACTCAACGCCCTGGAAAAAGTCTGCGACCAGATCATCGTCGGCGGCGGCATCGCCAATACCTTCCTGGCTGCAGCGGGTCACCCGGTCGGTAAATCCTTGTGCGAGCACGACCTGATCGACACCGCCAAGGACATTGCCTCCCGCGTTGAAATCCCTCTGCCGGTCGACGTAGTGGTAGCCAGCGAATTCGCCGAAACCGCCACCGCCACCACCAAGAACATCTCCGACGTCAGCGACGACGACATGATCCTCGACGTAGGTCCGGAAACCGCTGGCAAGTTCGCCGACGTACTGAAAAACGCCAAAACCATTCTCTGGAACGGCCCGGTCGGCGTTTTCGAGTTCGACCAGTTCGGTAATGGCACCAAAGCACTCGCGCTGGCCATCGCCGAAAGCAACGCCTTCTCCCTGGCCGGTGGTGGTGACACCGTCGCCGCCGTTGACAAGTACGGTGTTGCTGACAAAATCTCGTATATCTCTACCGGTGGTGGGGCCTTCCTCGAATTTGTGGAAGGCAAAACACTGCCGGCCGTAGCCGTACTGGAAGAGCGCGGCGCGTAAGGCGTTTTACTGTAGCTAGATTCGCAAGGTAGGCGGCGGGTTTGGCTTTCCGGGACTGTGCGCAGCAGGGATGCTGCGCTCAAGCGTACATGGATGTATTCACAGCGTGTCCCGGAAAGCCAAACCCGCCGACTGCCGCAGCAGACTCCCAATCCTGATCATGAGAGTCTGAAATAAACAGAATTCAAACACTCAAAATCCAAATGAAGGAGACGACCCATGGCCCTGATTTCGATGCGGCAAATGCTGGATCACGCCGCCGAGCATGGTTACGGTGTGCCAGCCTTTAACGTCAACAACCTGGAACAGATGCGTGCCATCATGGAAGCCGCCGACAAAACCGACTCCCCGGTGATTGTCCAGGCCTCTGCCGGTGCCCGCAAATACGCCGGCGCCCCCTTCCTGCGCCACCTGATCCTGGCGGCCATCGAAGAATTCCCGCATATCCCGGTGGTTATGCACCAGGACCACGGCACCAGCCCCTCCGTGTGCCAGCGCTCCATCCAGTTGGGCTTCAGCTCCGTGATGATGGACGGCTCCCTCGCTGAAGACGGTAAAACCCCGACCGACTACGACTACAACGTTGATGTTACTCGCCGCACCGTTGAAATGGCCCACGCCTGTGGCGTCTCCGTAGAAGGCGAACTGGGCTGCCTCGGCTCCCTGGAAACAGGCCAGGCTGGAGAAGAAGACGGCATTGGCGCCGAAGGCACCCTGGATCACAGCCAGATGCTGACCGACCCGGAAGAAGCCGCGGATTTCGTCAAGAAAACCCACGTGGACGCCCTGGCCATCGCCATCGGCACCAGCCATGGCGCCTACAAGTTTACCCGTCCGCCAACCGGCGACATCCTGGCTATCGACCAGATCAAAGCCATCCACGCCCGCATTCCGGACACCCATCTGGTCATGCACGGCTCCAGCTCCGTACCCCAGGAGTGGCTGAAGATCATCAACGAATACGGCGGCGAGATTCCGGAAACCTACGGTGTTCCTGTTGAAGAAATTGTGGAAGGTATCAAGCACGGCGTGCGCAAGGTCAATATCGACACCGACCTGCGTCTGGCCAGTACCGGCGCGGTTCGTCGCTTCCTGGCCGAAAACCCGGTGGAGTTTGACCCACGTAAATTCCTCAAGGAAACCATGAAGGCCATGACCGAAGTCTGCATCGCGCGCTACGAAGCCTTCGGTTGTGCCGGCAACGCCAGCAAGATCAAGCTGGTTAACCTGGAACGCATGTTCGAGCGGTATGCCTCTGGTGAGCTCGACCCAAAAGTTAAGTAAGGTTCTTTTCTGATCAACCAGAGAAGTTCTCACGAGTTCGGGGGGATGTCTCCTCAGAAATGTGGAGCGCCAGGCAGGGCGCTACCAAGCCCTACAAGGATGTATTTACGGGCGTTTATTGAAGAGACATCCGTCCCGAGCTCAGCCCGCCAAGACTTGATCCACCGCAATAACGAATCACTCCACCCTTGTAATTTCACGAACCTCATCAAATATAGTGGTTAGCAAACGAGCATAACGCTCAGCAAAATAACCAGTGGTGAGGAACCTGATGGACTTCAAAGACTATTACGCCGTGCTCGGTGTGAGTGAGTCTGCCTCCCCCGAGGAGATCAAAAAGGCTTACCGGAAGCTGGCCCGGAAGTACCACCCGGATGTCAGCAAGGAAAAGGACGCCGATACCAGGTTCAAGGATCTTGGTGAGGCCTACGAAGTATTGAAAGACCCCGAGAAACGGGCGGAGTACGATCAACTGCGCAAGTACGGCGCCAGGGCTGATGGTTCTTTCGAGCCGCCACCGGGATGGCAGAGCGCATCCGGTTTTGGCGGCGGTGGCTATACTGAAGCCGATGCCCGCCAGTTCAGCGATTTCTTCGAGGAGATCTTCGGAGGCCGCCGCCGGGGTGGGTTCTCAGGCGGTTCTGATAGTGGAGGTTTCCGCCAGAACATGAAAATGCGCGGTGAAGACGTTCATGCCAGGATCGCCCTGTTCCTGGAAGAAGCCTTCCATGGCTGCGACAAGCAGGTGTCGTTTACCGTGCACGAGGCAGACCCGCATGGCCGGGTTATTCCGAGGCAGAAAACCCTGAAAGTGAAGATCCCCGCCGGCATGCGCGAGGGGCAGCATATCCGCCTGAAAGGTCAGGGTGCTCCGGGTATTGGCGGCGGTGAGCCTGGCGATCTGTTCATCGAGGTGGAATTCGCGCCGCATCCGCATTTCACCATTGAAGGCCGCGATGTCATGGTTACCGTGCCCGTGGCGCCCTGGGAGGCGGCTCTGGGTGCAACGGTGACTGTGCCAACGGTTGGTTCGAAGGTGAATGTCAAAGTCCCGAAGGGTTCCACCAGCGGCCGAAAGCTCAGGCTGAAAGGCAAAGGCTTTCCGGGCAAACATCCGGGCGACCAGATCGTCGTTCTCCAGGTGGCCATGCCTGAGAAACACAGCCCGGAGGCTGAAAAACTCTATGCCCAGCTGGCCGAGGCAGAGAAGAACTTCAATCCACGCAGCAAGCTTCACGTGTGAGCGGGAGTAAGGGATGAGCAAGCAAGATCATATTCTGACGGTAGAGGTGTTTGACCAAAATGGCAGCACCTTCACCCTGCGTGAAATCTGCGAGCGCGGCGAATGCCATGCCGAGTTTGTTATCAAACTGGTTGACTACGGCATCATCGCGCCACTGGACGACTCCCCGGAGGCCTGGCAATGGCAGTTCGATCTCGCGGCCCTAAACCGGCTGCGCAAAGCCCAAAGACTGCAACGGGATCTGAAAATGAATCTGCCCGGCCTGGCAATGTCCCTGGAGTTGCTTGATGAGGTTGAGGAAATGCGCCGGGAAGTGGCGCGGCTCAACCATCGGATACGGCAACTGATGGGAGAGTGATTGACAAGGGAAATTGCCCCCCGTTTATTTCTTTTCTTCGGGCGCCTGAATCTCGGCGTAGATTTTCTCTGCTTCCTCCATGAGGGTTCCGTGAGCCCTCAAGTCGCCGTTGCGTTGCGCGTACAGCGCTTTGGCGAGCTTGCCTTCATACGCCTTCTGCAGTTTTTTCTTCGGATCGCCTTTCAAAAATCCCAGCATGTATATGAACCTGTTTTGACCCAGTGTTTAAACCTTTACGTTTCCTGCTCTATAAAGTTCACAAAATTCCCATGTCTAGGCGGGCCCGGGCGTTTTGGTATTCTTCAATCAGTCGTTTAACGAGATCGCTGACACTCAGTACATCGTGGATCTGGCTGACGCCCTGGCCGGCGGACCAGACGGTTTTCCAGGCCCTGGCTTCATCGTCAATGGGTTTGAGCTTTTCTCCGTAATTGATGTCGCCCGCCTGGTTCAGCGTGTCCATGGGGAACCCGGCGGCCTCCAGGCTCTGCCGCATAAAGCTGGCGGGCACACCGGACACCGCCGGTGTGTGGATAATGTCACCCGAAACCGCTTCGATGATCATGGTCTGGTAAGCCTCTTCCGCCTGGGATTCAATGGTATTGATAAACCGTGTTCCCATGTAGGCCAGGTCTGCACCCAGGGCCTGCACAGCCAGCAGGTCTTCGCCATGAGACAGCCCGCCGGCAAGCAGGATGGTGCCGTCAAACACCTCCCGGATTTCGTGCACCAGTACAAATGGGTTGATGGTGCCGGCATGGCCGCCGGCGCCGGCCGCTACCGCAATAATGCCGTCGACACCGGCTTGCGCCGCTTTTTGTGCGTGTTTCTGGTTGGTCACGTCATGGAACACCACGCCGCCGTAGCCGTGCACCGCTTCGACCACCTGGCTGGCCGCGCCCAGTGACGTGATAATGATCGGCACCTGGTGTTTCACGCACAGCTCAAGGTCTGCCTGCCAGCGCGGATTGGTCTGGTGCACAATCAGGTTCACCGCATACGGTGCTGTTTTCTGGTCCGGATGTAATTTCCGAAAGGCGTCCAGCTCTTCATTCATCTGGACCAGCCAGTCCTCAAAACCCTCACTGGTGCGCTGATTCAGGGCCGGAAAACTGCCCACAATGGCCTGTTTGCAACAGGCCAGCGCCAGTTCCGGGCCGGAAATCAGAAACATGGGTGCGGCAACCAGCGGAAGAGTGAGCGTGTCTTGCAGGGGTATGGGTAATGGCATAAGGCACCTCATTTTTTTGTTGGAACTTTTGTAGGATATATAGGATCTTAGCGTGCCACGTTGGCTCTGAAAATGGTCGCCAGCTAATTAATCCTGGAAAATCAGAAACACAAAGAAACACAAAAAGGAGCCCCATCATGGGTGAAGCAAAACGTCGCAAGGAAACCGGTGCACCGCCTCTCCGAAAAGGAAAGTCCAACACGCCGCTTTATATTGGTATCGGTGTGCTTGTGGTCGCCGCAGTGGTTTTTGGGTTGGTGTTCCTGACCGCCGCACCGGAGCCAACCTCCGACGAACTGCCTGTGGCTTCCGCCAATGCCGAGGCGTTTCCGGCGCAGTTGGACCAGTTCGGAGTTTCAGTGGGCCGGGAGGATGCACCTGTCGTGGTGCGGGAGTTTGCAGACTATCAGTGTCCGGCCTGCGGCAACTTTTCCTCGGCGAGCAAGCGGCTGAAGCAGGAGTACGTGGATGAGGGCAAGGTCCGGTTCGTCTATTTCGATCTGCCCCTGCAACAGCATCAGAACGCCATACCCGCAGCTCAGGCTGCTCGCTGCGCCGGCGATCAGGGCGCCTACTGGACCATGCATGATCGTCTTTACGATTCCCAGACCGAGTGGAGTGGCTCTAACGACCCGGTGGCAACCTTCACCCGGTACGCCGGCGACCTCGGCCTTGAAGAACGGCGCTTCCGCCTCTGTATGACCACCGAATTGCATCGCGAGGCCGTAGAGCAAAGCCGCCGCGTTGCCATGCAGCTTCGGGTAGCCAGCACACCCACCGTTCTGGTGGATAATATCCGCCTGACGCGACCGGGCTGGGGGCAGCTTTCTGCTGTTGTGGAGCGCGAGCTTGCCACTAAGGCTGAGTAGCGCTGCAAAGTCCGCACTTGATCGTGAGCCTGAGTTGGTTAAAATCTGCGCCCTCTCAGGCTTCGGCCTTTGAATAACCCCGAACCCATGCTCCGGATTTACGATCCGGCCCGCAGGAGAAAATGATGAGCAACAACGTTGTTGTCTGCGCACTGTACAAGTTCGCAGTCCTGAACGATTACAAGTCCCTCCGCCAGCCGCTGCTGGACCTGATGCTGGAGCAAGACGTCCACGGCACCCTGCTGCTGGCACGGGAAGGTATCAACGGCACCATCGCCGGCAGCCGCGAAGGCATTGATGCCGTGAAAGTCTGGATTACCGGCGATGGGCGTTTTGACGGTATTGACTACAAGGAATCCTTTGTTGATATCCAGCCTTTCAAACGCACCAAGGTAAAGCTCAAGAAGGAAATTGTCACCATGGGCGTGGAGGGGATTGATCCGAAGCGCATTGTCGGTACGTATGTGGACCCGAAAGCGTGGAACAATCTGATCTCTGATCCGGACGTGGTTCTCGTCGATACCCGTAATCAATACGAAGTCGAGATTGGCACTTTCAAAAATGCCGTCAATCCGGCCACCGAGACCTTCCGCGAATTCCCGGAATACGTGAAGCAGAATCTTGACCCATCAAAGCACAGGAAGGTGGCCATGTTCTGCACCGGCGGTATCCGTTGCGAGAAATCCACCGCGTATCTCAAGGAGCAGGGCTTTGACGAGGTTTACCACCTCAAGGGTGGCATCCTGAAATACCTGGAAGAAGTACCCGAAGAGCAGAGCCTGTGGCGCGGAGAATGCTTCGTGTTTGATGACCGGGTAACCGTTAACCACAAGCTGGAGCGTGGCGAGTACGATCAGTGCCACGCCTGCCGCAGGCCCATTACTGAGAAAGACAAAGAGCGTCCGGAGTATGAGCCGGGTGTCAGTTGTCACCAGTGCATCGAATCGCTGACCGAGGAGCAGAAGGCACGGTTCGCTGAGCGTGAACACCAGATGCGTCTGGCAGAGCGACGTGGCGAGTCCCACGTGGGCAGTGAAGCCGCCCGTATCATTACCGAGCGTAAGAAGCTGAAAAAGGCAGAAAAAGAGCATCAGGCCCGGAAAAGCCTGGCCGGTGAAAAAGCCAGGGAAACCGAGGGAGCCTGACCAACACCAACAGGAGACTTCATGGATTTACGACAGGCAGTCGCCATCACCGCAGTTGCTATCGTGCCATTTGCCAATGGGCAGGAGGCGAATAACTGGAAGGGCGAAACCGAACTCGGTGTGCTGGTTACTACCGGCAACACCGAGGAGACCAACATCAAGGGCCGGCTTGGTCTTATCCGGGAGGTGGAAACCTGGCGCCATACCGGGGACTTCAGTACCAATTACTCCGAGGCGCAGGATGAAACCACGGCCGAGGAGTATCTGGCCGCCCTGGAAACGAACTACAAGTTCGACAAAAAACAGTATTGGTTTCTTCGCGGCTCCTGGGAGGATGACCGCTTCTCTGGCTACGATTTCGAATCCACAGTGACGACTGGTTACGGAAACCGTCTCTGGCAGTCCGGGGATCGGTCTTTTCTTGATCTCTCAACGGGCGCGGGTTACCGCTATAACAAACTGGATACGGTTAACGCACGGGGAGACGATACTGAAAAAGAGGCCATCGTCCGCCTTGCCGGCCAGGTTGATTACGCCCTGTCCGCCAATTCGCTTTTCCGCCAGAAGCTCAGCACCGAAATCGGGCTGGATGAGAACAACACGATAAGCCAGTCAGAGACGTCCCTGCAGGCCAATGTGGTGGGTAACCTTTCAATGAAGGCAGCGCTGCGGGTGAAGTATGTATCCGATGCACCGGCTGGCTCTGAAAACACCGACACCGAGACGTCACTCTCTCTTCTCTATGGCTTCTGATTAACGGCGTGAAAATGGGGTCAGATGAACTTTTCATCTGACCCCATTTTCATCTGACCCCGATTTCAGGCTTCAAACGTTGTTTCTCAGACCAAGCTCGTCCGGATAGGGCGTAAGGTATTGCTGGGCGCGCAGGTAATTCACCGGCTCCCGGCGCTGGGCCATGCGTAGCAGGGTCATGGGCACCACCAACGGCACCTCACCCCGGCGGTAGGCCTCTATCTGCTCCCTCAACACCTTGCGGTCTTCATCGCCCATGGAGTCTCTCAGGTAGCCCATCAGGTGCTGCATGGCGTTCATGTGCGAACCACGGCTGACCTTCTGGCTCATGGCTTCCATGAACTGGTTGATGTAACGGTTGGAGATATTTTCCAGTGGCTCGGATTTCAGGTCTCCCAGCATGGGGCCGAGCTGGCGGTAAATGCTCTCGGAGTGGGCCAGAAGCTGGAACTTGTGGCGGGTGTGGAATTCGATCAGCGCCCTGGCCGAAAGGTTGTCGCCCGCGACATTCTGCATCCAGTCGTCGTAGGCAAAGATCCGCTCGATAAAGTTTTCCCGAAGCATGTCGTCGTTGAGGCGGCCCTCCTCCTCCACCGGCATCAGCGGATAGGCTTTCAACAGTGCCCCGGCGAACATGCCCCGGCCATCCCTGCGGGCCACCTGGCCATTCTCGTTGTGCACCTTGATACGCTCCATGCCGCAGCTCGGCGATTTGGCCATCAGGATGTAACCCCGAAGGTCCGCCAGGGTGGGCATGATCTGGTCGATAAAACCTTGCATGGCGTCGGTGTGATCCGCCGTGCCCCTGGTTTCGATCAGCCGAAGGCCATCGCTGTATTCGCGTAGGTGAATGGCCGGGCGGGGCACGCCCAGGCCTGCTTCCAGCTCGGGGCAGATGGAGCGAAATTCAAGGTGCTTTGACAGCACCTGGGTGCAGTAACGGGAATGTTTGTGGCCGCCATCATGGCGAACTTCCCTGCCCAGCAGGCAGGTGCTGATACCGACGGGGATGCCGCTCACTTAGTCGCTCCGGTGGTTAAGACGGTTTTTGATATACGTGAATTCAGGCTGGACCGATCAGGGTGCGCAGACTCCTGGCTATTCCTGACTGCTTCCGGAACGTTTCCGTTTCTTGGAGAACAGGGCCAGAGTGGTGGCATAAATCGTGCGAACGTCCGTGGCAAACTGCTCTACGGAATAATCCTTCGCAAAATCCAGAGCCTGTGAGGCAAGTTTACTGCGCAGTTGGTCATCTTCCAGCAGTTTCTTAACCTGTGCCCGCCACTGATCCTGCTTTTCCGGCGTCTTGAAGCCATTGAAGCCGTGCCGAACCACATCCTCGATGCCGCTGGAGCGCACGGCCACCACCGGCAGCCCCGCCGCCATGGCCTCCAGTATCACCATGCCCTGGGTTTCGGATTTCGAGGCAAATAGGAAGGCGTCACCCAGCCGGTACCAGGTGGCCATGTCTTCCGGGGGGATGGCACCCACCAAGGAGAAATGTTGCCGGAGGTCAAGGTCTTCTATCTTCTTCTGTAACCGGTCTCTCTGGTGGCCATCGCCAATCATCAGGAACCGGAACGGCACATCCGTTTCCCGCCTGAGGGCATCAATCGCTTCAATCATGAAGTCGATATTCTTCTCATTGGATAACCGTGAAACGCTTATGAAAACCTTCTCGTCTCCAAGCTTCAGCTGATGACGCAACTGGTCAATGTCTTGCCGGCGAACATCCTGGAAACGCTGGTATTCAATGCCCGTGGGCTGCACAAACGTCGGTGTTTTCACCCCGATCATCCGAAGGTATTCCTCGGTGGAGTAGGTTGGCACAATCACGCCGTCACACTTGTTGGAAAAGCGCTTGATCAGGGTATGGGAAATCAGGTTGCGGAACAGCATCCCCGGCAGGGGTACAAAGTGGGCGTAGTGTTCCAGGCGGGTATGGTATGTGTAAATCGCTGGCACCTTCAGCCGCCGCGCTACGAACAGCCCCAACGAGCCCAGCCAGAACGGGTGGTGCAGGTGGATGATGTCCGGCGCGAAGGCACGAACCCGCTTGCGGATCCGGCCGAGGAAAATATTGGCCAGCCGGAATTCCCGTTTCGCCCCCATGGCGAGCAGTGAGGGCACCCGCAGCACGTGGGCTTCCGCCTCCGGCTGGTCCTTGTACCGGGGCGCCACGATCAGCAGCTTGTCTCCCAGGTTTTCGAGGCCACGGCGCAGCCGCTCAATTGAAATGGGAACACCGCCGATAAACGGCAGATAGTTGTTGGTGAACATGGCCACCCGCAACGGGCGCTCAAGCCAGGGCGCCGGGTCCAGATCGTAATCCGGGTAGTAATCCTTGCCTATGAAAATGGCACCGTAGAGCTTGATGGCCAAAGCGGCGAACACTGCAACAATCAGCAGGAAGTTTATATAGCCAGCATAGAGCAGAGAATAGATGAAAAACCAAAGTCCCTCCAGGCGTTTCAGAATTGGGTTCTGGGCACCTCCAAGGCGCTTCAGGCTGGAGTTCACTTCACCCTCAGCACTCACGTCTACCCGCACAAAGTGGTAGAAGCTGGTATCGTTGTTGAGCACCAGGCCGCCGGCGCCCCCTGTGATAATGAAGTCCGTGTCGCCCCTTGCTTCCTTGGCGTAAAGCGAAAGATTGGCGGAGAAGACAAGATCGATCTTGTACTGCTCAATTTCCTTCAGCAGTGCTTCACGAAACTCCGGTGGCTGCAGGTAGTCCTCGCGCTGATCGAATGGCGCGTCTTCGTCAGGCTCAAGAGGCGGGTTTCCGATAAACAGGATTCTCGCTTTCGAGTTGTCCCTGCTGAGCAGGTCGTCAAGCCAGCGAATCTGCCATCGCCAGGGTGTTTTGCCGGTACTGTCCAGGAAGATAAGCCGGCTCTCGTTGATCTGGATGCTAAAAAAGTGGGGGCCAAAGTGATTGTAAAAGCGGAAGCTGCCGAACTCCTCGTATTCATTGGGGCCAAAGGTAAGCAGATACGGGATATCCAGGTGGCTCAGGCTTCCATAAAGCGCCCGGTACTTGTCTTCGCCGCCCCCGCTGACTGCATTGCCTGCGGATACCATAAAATCGATTCCGGAACTGTTCAGTTCGGGAATAATGCGGTTTTCAAAGATACCCACCGAGTTATTGATGTTGCCAACGACAGCGAAGCTGAAAGGTTTTCCGGGCTTGACAAGGCGATCAATCCGCTCCACCTGCTCAGTGTGAAGGCCTTCGAAGTCTTCAGTGAACAGGTTCAGGTAGATCTTGTAGCCAACCAGCAGAAGCACCACCAGCAGGCACAGGTAGAACACAAGTTTCAGTGGGTTGCGGAAAATCATCCCGCCCTCCTGCGATTGGCAACAAGTTCCCTCTGGAAGACTAGGAGCCCGATAATCATGCCCAGGTAGATCGTCAGTAAACGCCAGCCGACAATCACCAGAATCAGGTGATTGCCAGAGAGGATATCCCGGAAGAAGCTGCCAAAAACACCCTCGGAAATACCCGAGGCGCCGGGGGTGGGTGAAAAGTACATGACGAACGTGGTTACCACCACCAGCCCCAGCGACATCAGGTAATCCACATCATAGTCCAGGCTGGCCATCAGCAGCGCAGGAAAACTGAACAGGCTGAGCAGGAAAATCGCGGTAAACAGAACCGACAAAACCACGAACAGCGGGCGGCCACGCAGATAGTCACTGAAGCTGCGGGAGAACCGCAGCATCTCCCGGCGGGCCTTGAACTGCCACCTCCGGTGCCGCCGCTCATTTATCAGATGCATCCGGCGGGCCGCTCTGAGGAGTTTGCTGAGCGGGCCGATCAGCCAGTGGGTGCGAAACAATAGGATGGTGAAGAAGCCCAGGTAAATCAGAATGAAAATCGCCAGGGCCGTACCAATGTCGCTGGTAATGGTACGGCCATCCAGCGCCTTGAGCGTCAACAGGAAAACCGGCGTCAGGGAAAAGATAAATACCACCGCCAGCACTGTCCGGATGGTGGTGGCGGCCGTGGCCCTGCCAACCGGAATGCCATGGTTATGCAGATACCAGATCTGCGCGAAGCCGCCACCGGTGGCCATAGGCGTGATGTTGGAGAAAAACAGGTTAATGAACACCAGCCGGAACATGGCCGGCAGAGATAACCGATGGCCAAGGGCCCTGAGCGTGTAGTAGAGCCGCAGGCCGTCAGAAATGAAATAGACCAGTAACAAACCAGCCACCGACAACAGGGTTTCCGGGGCAATCAGTCTGGAATCAAAGGTAATGCTGCGCCCGGCAAACTGATCGTAAACGGCGTACAGTCCGGCGGCGGTAAGCGCGACAAACAGCAGGCTGAAAATCGCCAGCCGCCGCCCGGGGGCGCGTTTTGAATAATTGATGTCAGTGGAGTCAGTCATGGGCTGCCCGTCAGAGTCAGACGGGCAGTTTACAGGGTAGGGAGTGGTTGGTGTCCAGTGCCGGACTGGGAGTCTGCGCGATTTCTGCCGCGCAGACGCCTAGCGGCCGTAAACCATCATGGTGGTGTTGGTGATGGCGAAGTCCGTGAACTGAACGTTGCCAATGCTTGTGCCGCCCACCTTGAACACAGGCATGTCGATATCCGCCCGGAACTCAACCTCATGGACAGACAGGCCTTCCTTGCCAGAGGCGGCACTGGTTCCCCGGGAGAGTTTTGCCGTCGCATTGGCCATGCCGAAATGCCCCAGCGTATCGTCGCCCCGACGGTTGTGAATCTGCAGCCCCTCGATACCCACGGCGGCAAAGTTGAACAGCAGAATCACATCTGCGGCATCCCAGTTCAGGCTGCCGTTGGTAATCTCAAAATGAGTATCCAGTTGCAGCTCAGAGCCGGATACCTCATTGCCATTGGCCAGAGTGCGAGTGGAACTGCCCCCGTTACGAATCACCAGATCTGTCGGCCCAATATACCCTTGCAGCAGGATGTTCGAGAACAGAGTGGCCGCACCCCCGGTACCGGTGCTGGTCACACTATCCGCCGCCAGTTCAAAATCGACCGCCCGCAGGAAGTCGTCGAGACTGGACGGGTTGCCATAGTCGGTCGCACCCAGGTGCATCACCAGATCACCGCTATTGAACTGCTTGCCAAAAGAGCCGGCGACAGAATACTTCGCCAGGGCATCGGCCACATCCGGATTGCCTGGGGCCAGCAACCCGGCATTGGCGCGACGGGCAATCTCCGAAAACCCGTGCTCCAGCACCTCCCCATCGCCGGCAATATCGATAGTCAGCTTCATGTTGTCCAGCACTGTATCGTTCTGCCCGGACAACCGCAGCCCGTTCACATTCAGCGAACCCTCATCAGTCCAGCTGAACCGATCAATGCTCAGCTTGGTTTCCAGCTCAATCGTCACTCCCGCCTGCCCGGTCACACCAGACAGTGCACCATCGTCCAACGGCCTGAACTCCGCCAACGCCGGCAGAGGAAGCGACAGGGCGAGTACCCAGAGCGAGAGAGTGGAAGACGTGGTAGTTCGACGACAGGCAAGTGACTGAGTCATGGTGGCCCCAAAAGTCTGGTTTCTTGTTTTGTAACTATTCAGCTGCCTCCCCGTAAAAAGCCCTGTTAGCCCCGTTCCGGTGCCGACATAAAAGCCGGCTCACGCCCGGTAAACAGCTGCGTCAATACCTCGGAGGCACCCAGGTTCTGT